>JADLAJ010000178.1 GCA_020848255.1 Chitinophagales bacterium | reverse complement strand
CCCTCAATCTGAATGTTTTTAACCATTCCAAGGGTTACAATATCTTTGTGCAGGTCCGGATCATCTACATTCCGCAGCGCGTCTAAAATCCTTTTTTCGGTGATTTCCATATATATAATAAGGTGTAAAGTTACTGCCTGCAGAACAAAACTAAAGGGATAATGGTTTGAAAGATGTAGATAAAAAAACAGGGATTTGACTTGTATGTGCGGCAGAAAATTATCTTTGCACCGAAGTAAACCGTTGAGATGGCAAAAAATTTAATGATTGTGGAGTCGCCTGCGAAGGCAAAAACTATTGAAAAATTCCTTGGGAAAGATTTCGTTGTGAAGTCCTGCTATGGCCATATCCGCGACCTGGAGAAAGCGAATTTCGGTATCGATTTTGAAAAAAATTATGAACCTAAATACGTCATTTCGCCCGACAAAGAGGCATTGGTGAAGGAGTTGAAGAAGTTGGCGAAAAGCGCAGAAGAAATTTGGTTAGCAACGGATGAGGACCGCGAAGGTGAAGCCATTTCCTGGCATTTATGTGAGGTTTTGGGCTTAAATGCTAAAAATGCCAAACGTATCGTTTTCCACGAAATCACTAAAAAAGCCATTCAGGATGCCGTTGCCAAACCGCGGTTTATTAATATCGATTTAGTAGATGCTCAACAGGCACGCAGAATTTTGGACCGTATTGTGGGTTTTGAATTGTCGCCACTTTTATGGCGCAAAATCAATATGAAAACTTCCCTCTCTGCGGGACGTGTGCAAAGTGTGGCAGTGCGGGTTTTAGTGGAACGCGAGCACGAAATCAATGCATTTAAACCTGTTGCTTCTTATAAAATTACCGCCAACTTTATTGTTAAAGATGAAAATGGCAGAGAATACACTTTAAAAGCGGATTTACCTGAACGTTTGGAACAGGAAGGTGATGCAGAAAAATTTGTAAATGATTGCAACGGTGCAAAATTCGCAGTATCAAATATTGCGGTTAAACCTGCGAAAAGAACACCATCTGCACCATTTACTACTTCAACATTACAACAGGAAGCCTCTACTAAATTGGGATTTTCAGTTGCAAGAACCATGATGATTGCCCAGAAATTATATGAAGAAGGGCATATCACATATATGAGAACAGACTCAGTGAATTTAGGTGATCAGGCAATGGATGCTATTAAGTCCGAAATTGTAAAAAATTACGGCGATAAATATGCTAACCCACGCAAGTTTAAAACCAAATCGGCCGGTGCACAAGAGGCCCACGAAGCCATTCGACCTACTTACATGGAAAATCAGGAAGTAGAAGCCGATTTTGATGAAAAACGTTTATATAAACTCATCTGGAAACGCACCATGGCATCGCAAATGGCTGATGCGGAGTTGGAAAAAACAGTGGTGGACATCAATATTTCTTCCCGCAAAGAAAATCTTGTTGCTAAAGGAGAAATAATCAAATTCGACGGATTTTTAAAAGTATATACCGAAGCATTAGAAGATGTTAAAGATGAAGATGCTACCTTATTACCACCATTAAAAATTGGTCAGGATTTAGCGTTGGTTGAAATGATTGGCGCACAAAAATTTTCAAAACCGGGTGCGCGATATACGGAAGCAAGTTTGGTGAAAAAATTAGAGGAATTAGGCATTGGCCGACCATCTACTTATGCACCAACAATTTCTACCATTCAGAAAAGAGAATATGTAGAGAAAAAAGATAAAGAAGGAATTGAACGTGCTTTTATTCAATATACCTTATCGGGAGGCAAAGTGCAAAAACAAACGCTTACCGAAACATTTGGTGCTGAACGCATGAAATTATTTCCTACTGATTTAGGCATTTTAGTTACCGATTTTTTAATTACCAATTTCCCGCAAATTCTCGATTATAATTTCACTGCAAATGTGGAAGAACAATTTGATGAAATTGCAGTTGGTAAAATCGACTGGCATAAAATGATCGATGATTTTTATAAACCATTTCATGCCCACATGGAGGTTACCACCAAAACAGCTCAAAAGATAACAGGAGAGCGGTATTTGGGCCTACATCCAAACGGTGAACCACTTAAAGTGATGATGGGAAAATATGGTGCCATGGTGGTAATGGGAGAGACGCTTGATCCGAAAGAATTAAAGAATAATCCTGACGCCAAAAAACCAAAATTTGCCGGTTTACTCAAAACACAAAACATGGCAGAATTAACTTTGGAAGATGCCATTAAATTATTTGAGTTACCAAAAACAATTGGCACTTATCGCGAAGATGATGTAGTAGTTGGCATTGGTCGTTTTGGTCCGTATGTGCGCAATATGAAAAAGTTTTATTCTATACCAAAAGGTACGGAAGCAGCAAGCATCACGTTAGAAGAAGCCATTGAATTAATTTTGGCTAAAGATGAAAAAGATGCGAATAAACTCATTCACGATTTTCCTGAACATGAAGTGCAGGTTTTGAACGGACAATACGGTGCGTATATTAAAAAAGGAAAAGAAAATTATAAAATTCCAAAAGATAAAGTGGCTAAAGATTTAACGCTTGATGATGTTTTGGATATTATAAAAAATACCGACCCTTCCGTAAAAGGAAAAAAACGGTTTGCGAAAAAGAAATAATTTTAGTCAGGCAGTTGAGTAAATAATATTCCAGTGAGCAACGAAAGTGAAATAGCCGCGCTAATTGCATTGTTAGATGACAGTGATCAGGAAGTGTTTGACCACGTTGCTGCGCGATTAATTGCCTTAGGGCCCATGGTAATTGATAAATTGGAAGATGCCTATACTTCTATCCCCAACCCTGTAATGCAGGAGCGTATTGAGGAGCTCATTCATCATATCCAGTTTACACGAGTTGAGCACGATTTAAAAATTTGGGCAGAACATGAAAATAACGATTTATTAAAAGGTGTTTTAATAATTACCCGACACCAATATCCCGAATTAGATGAAGAAAAATTATTAAAAACAATTTCACGTATTCAAAAAGATATCTGGATTGGTATTAATAATTATTTGTCCCCACTCGAGCAAATGAATGTGGTGAATCAAACTTTATTTTCGCACTATCAGTTTTTGGGGCTCAATAACGACGACGATGAATTGCGTTACATGTATATTAATAATGCTGTTGACGCACTAAAAGGAAATCACTTTGCCATTGGAATTTTGTATTTGTGTTTATGTCAGCAGCTCGATTTGCCGGTGTATGGCGTTTGTTTGAGTGCGCATTTTATTTTGGCTCGTGCTAAAGATTATATTACCGATTTCGATAATAAAGAAGAAAATAGGGAAGAGGTATTGTTTTATGTAAATCCTTATAACAAGGGTTTGGCATTTAGTGAAAAAGAAATCAATATTTATTTAAATAAAATTGGTGCTCAGCCAAGCGATAAATATTTTGCACCGGCTTCTAATCGTCAGGTGTTATTTGAATACGTGCAATACCTGATTTCACTGCTCAAAAAACCATCAGAGCAATACAAAGCCGATGACCTTCGTCGCCTGGAAGACATACTGGCAGGGGAGTAGTGGCAAATAGTATACATTCATTGTAAATAGGTATTTTTGTTTATGCGTATTTCCGGATTCACATTTATTCGCAATGCCGATAAGCTCGATTATCCCATTAAGGAATCTATTCAAAGTGTATTGCCGTTAGTGGATGAATTTATTATTGCTATGGGCGATAATGATGAAGGTGATACTACATTTGAATTATTACAAAGTATCAATTCGCCTAAAATAAAAATTATCAATACCGTTT
>JADLAJ010000177.1 GCA_020848255.1 Chitinophagales bacterium | reverse complement strand
ATTTGATTTGAATGTTTATCTGGAAATATTAAAAGAAGCTTTTGCCAAAAAAGGAGAGCCGGTTATCAGCAATAATATTGCAGCTGCAAAGGCCGGCGATGATTATATTATGCAGAATTATAAGGTGGAAGAATTTGATTTTAAATTAAAGCCCGTTGTCGGTCAGCCAAAAAGACTGATGATTACCGGCAATGATGCTGTTTGTTTTGCTGCCATTAAAGCGGGTGTAAAATTTGTGGCTGAATATCCAATGACACCTTCATCCAGTGTATTGCATTTCATGTCCAATAATGCCAAGAATTACAATATTATTGTAAAACATACGGAAGATGAATTGGCTGCCATGAATATGGTAGTTGGCGCTTCCTGGGCTGGTGTACGGGCCATGACTGCTACGTCGGGCGGTGGATTTTCATTGATGGCTGAAGCAGTGGGCATGGCCGGAATGATCGAAACGCCAGTAGTGATTTATGAAGCGATGCGCGGGGGGCCGTCAACCGGTTTACCTACCCGTACTGAACAGAGTGATTTGCGTTTTATTATGCATGCTTCTCAGGGTGAATTTCCGAGACTGGTGGTAGCACCCAGTGATTATGAAGAACATTTTTATAAAACTTTTGAAGCTTTCAATATAGCTGAGAAATATCAGATGCCTGCGCTGATTGTTTCTGATAAACATATGGCTGAAACGATTAAAAATCTGGAAGCCTTTGAAATGTCTCAGCTGAAAGTTGACCGGGGCTGGCTGATTACTGATGAAGCCGAAGTGGAAAAATTGCGGGAGGCCGGCTACAAAACAATTGATGATGGGTTTTTGCGTTATAAATTTGAAGAAAATGGTGTGTCGCCACGTGTATTGCCAGGAATGAAAGGTGGCAGACATCGCTCGGCAACAGATGAGCATGATGAAACTGGCGATTTGACTGAGACCGAAGAAAATCGCAATGCCATGCAGTCCAAGCGCATGAAAAAACTGGAATTTTGTTTGAAAGATTTGCCAGCACCAATGCTGGTTGGGCCGGGTGAAAATGGTGCTTTTAAGGCTGGACCTGCTTATGCTCCAGAGGAAGCTGATATTACCCTGGTCACTTGGGGATCGCCCAAAGATGCTTTGCTGGAAGTGATGCAAATGCTCAAGGCGGATCGCGTGAAAGCCAATTTGCTGACGATTGTTTATTTTATTCCTTTCCATACGGAAGAAGTCCGGGCAATTTTGTCAGCGGCGAAGTTTAAGGTTGGTGTGGAAATGAATTATGAAGGACAAATGTGTGCATATATTGCTGAGAAAACCGGGATTTTTATGGATGAAAAGATTCTCAAATGGTCAGGCAGGCAATTCACGGCGCATGAATTGTATGAAAAGGTGAAGGCAATTCTAAACAATAAAAATGACTAATATTATTTTTGGAAAAGTGGCGGCAGCGGCTGCAATCTTGAAAGATGGAAAAATTCTTTTATTAAAGAGATCATTTAAGGAGACAAATTTTCCTGGATATTGGACATTTCCATCAGGCGGAATTGAGGAAATGGATGAATCTCATAAAAAAACTGTAGAGCGAGAAGTTTTAGAAGAAACTAGCTTACGTTTTACTCCCAAAGAAAAATTTAATTTCTATGAATCAGTGGTAAATAATAAAAGATATTTTTCTTTAGTGCATTTGGGTGAATGGAAGGGCGAGGTAAAAATAAATGAGGATGAAGCTAGCGAATTTGCGTTTTTTAGTTATGAAGAAGCAAGGCACCTAGACCTTGCTTTTGCTTATAAAGAAGTAATCGAAGATTTACATAAAACAGGTCTTTTAAATTAAATTATGGCCTATTTTGGAGCCATGCTAAAGCTATTTTTGCTCTTGATTCTTGGCTTATTTCATTGATTGTTCCAATTTTTAATTTAGAGTTCAAAATATCATTTATCCCTTCCGTCATTTCAGCAAATACTATATCCATAGTTTCATTAGGGCAGCTTCCCACAATAAAATTTGCTGCTGCACCATCCTTAATTACATTAATTTCACGGCCATCAGGTAAAGTATATTGATAGATATGTTCTGAAATAGATTTTTTAGAAGCGACTTTGGATAGGCCCTTAACATCAAGTTCTTGTACTTTAGAGCCAGCGCTAGCTAAAACTAGTCCATTTGGTGCATGTTGGACAATGGCATCAGTAGATATTGAAGTCCCTCCTGTAGAAGAAATTACAATTTCTGAAGTCTTTAATATTTCCTCCAAACTTAGCTTAACTTCATGCTTATAACTTCTAGCGTCTAGTAATTTAACTGTATCTAAATCGAATACCCTAGTTGTAGCACCATTCGATCGAGCTGCTGAAGCGACTCGTCTTCCAATCATTCCATATCCTACAATACCGACCTTGCTGCCGAAGGCGCTAACTCCAACTTCTCTCAGTACTTTATCTATAGCTAGCCAAGTGCTTTCTCCTACAAAAACTGCTTCTACATCTTTTAAGGGACTCCTAGCGATTGAAACGATAGGTGTATTAATTTTATCTATTAAAGCTTGATATCGGTTATGCCCAAAAGTGGTTACCTCTAATACTCCTTGGGGTAGATAGTCTGGATTTTCTTTACTAATTTTCTCTAAAGGTTTAGCAAAATACCCTCCAACATCTATTAGTACTGTTTTATCATTCGGATTTGTATGTGCAGTTTTTATCGTTTCTTCCAATACAGATGTGTTCTCCAAAATATCATAATTATTACATTGTACATCTATACCAATTTGTCTGATCCTTTCGATTACTTCATGGTTTATAGAATAGGGCTTGGCAAAAAAAGTGTGTATTTTATGTTCCGCCTCTAATAAATGTTGGAGGAATTCTTCTGTATCAGAAAGTGCATGCATTATTCCTATAAATTGTGCTTTAGGTGATTTAACCATTATATCTTTTGTAACTCGTAATTTTTGTCCACTTATTTTAAGCATATTTTTTAATTATAAGTTGGGTACTTTACCAAACATATTTCTTATTTCAATAAGGAAATGGGATTTTTTAAATAAATTTTAAGAATATTTAATCTTTTTTAATCTTTTAAAAAACTAGCAGGAAATTTTTCCTGATTCGGTCAAAAGGAAATACTACATCTAGTATTGATATACTTTTTATCATACTAGATAATGTGGTTGTTTGAGTATTTTTAACAAAAACAATCATGACAATTAAGGTTAGGGAGACATTGGAGGAGTATCTCTCCAAGTCAGATTGGAGGGTTAATGCCAATTCCAATCAGGGCTATTCACTCGGAGGGATGATTTTGAATACTTCGGGAAAAGTAACTGCTAACTACTGGTTGTCGTATATTTATTCGGCGGAAATAGGGGAGGCTCATCGAGAAGGTGATTTGCACATACATGATCTGGATATGTTTTCCGGATATTGCGCAGGCTGGTCATTGCGACAATTACTTGAAGAAGGTTTTAATGGCATAGCCAATAAAATTGATTCTACTCCGCCGCGTAATTTAGCCGCGGCTGTTGGCCAAATGGTTAATTTTTTGGGAACACTACAGAATGAATGGGCAGGTGCGCAGGCTTTTTCTTCTTTTGATACTTATCTTGCTCCCTTCGTGCGGAAATATAGTGAAGAACTTCGTCAAGAATTGATTGAACTAATTATTGATCAAAAACAATTATCTCAATATGTTGTTCAAAAAACCTATAAATATGTATATGACTGCATACAGAGTTTTGTTTTTAATTTAAATGTGCCCT
>JADLAJ010000176.1 GCA_020848255.1 Chitinophagales bacterium | reverse complement strand
TCCAATATTGTGTGCGTACAACCGGAACCGAAAGCATTTGTGCCTCAGGCATTTGTACCAACGGGAAAAAATAAAACATTCAAACCATTTTTACTCTATGCCAAAGCGGAAGGTTACGATTTCAAAATTTATGACCGCTGGTATCATTTGGTTTTCTCCACCAATGATGTAAATGCCAGCTGGGATGGTGTCTATAATGGTGATCCTGCTCCACTCGATGGCTATCTTTATGTCATTAAATTTAAAGGAAAAGACGATAAAGAATATATACAGACCGGCACCGTGATGCTGCTCAAATAAAATTATACCACGCTTTTTTCAATTACATTAAACAAAATCATCATGCTTTTTTGGTTTTAGTTTGATATCTGCGTATATTCAGCACTTCTAGTATACTAAACTAAAGATGAAATACATTAAACGTATTTTTCATTATTTCTTTCAGGACCCAACTTACATCGCACCCATTAATAAACGTGCTGTAATGATTGGTGTAGTGCTGCTGATAATGGCGGGGGTTAGAGTCTATTATAATATTTACAACTACATGGATATTGTTTATGGCGATGAAGTCATTTACATGAAGACAGGCCTGAATATGACACAACAGTTTAACAGAGACTGGGGACCACTGTATTGTTTATGGTACAAACTTTTATCGTTTTTTATTCATGATACAATTATACTGTATTACTTCAACTTTGTATTTATTGCCGTGCTGGCTACCGTGTTAATTTACATTGCATTTTTAGCCATGGATATACATCCGCTGGTGGCATTTTATT
This sequence comes from Chitinophagales bacterium, assembly GCA_020848255.1. Classification (GTDB taxonomy): domain Bacteria; phylum Bacteroidota; class Bacteroidia; order Chitinophagales; family JADIYW01; genus JADJSS01. Next base: position 3,997 of record JADLAJ010000176.1, on the reverse strand, counting down.
TTGCACTTTGTTTTATTTGTTCTAAAGCGGTAGTGCCGATGTGGCCGCGCATCAGTTTGTTTGCTATTTCTCTTTTGATGGCTGGAATTATTATCGTCAGCCGATTAAGGGAATTATACCTGCGTATGCTGGTTTTCTGTATTGTCTTATTACTGGCAAGTTATGCGCGTCCAGAACTTTATCTGTCATTCATTATTTCTGTAGTGATTTTTCTGGTTTACTATTTTGCAGAAAAAATATACCTTAAAGCGTATAGCCCGTACCACCTGATTTTATTTCTGTTAGCAGCCACACTGCTGCATTTTATTTTCTGGTTTCCATCTAACTCTTACAATGGCTATCCAAGAAATCTGGCGGCTTTCTTTCAGCATTACATGGTTAATCTGTTTTACCTAAATAAAGCAACAGAATACGACTGGATCTATTGGAAAGATGCACACAAAGCCATATTTGCCAACAGTGACAGTATTTTCAGCATTATTATTCATTATCCTAAAGAGTTTTTTACGCATGTACTGTTAAACTGTAAAAATTATGTTGTAGAAATTTTTGCAAAAAACATCTGTGTTATCTTCCCGTTCATTTCCGGCATGAATAAATTATTTTTTACCGGCTCTATTATCGTATTCGCATCTTCTATATTTTTACTTTTTAAAAAGGATATACGATCTCAGTTTAAAACTGTTTTAAAATCACATGTTTTTTATCTGGTGATGCTCACTATATGGGGAATTCCAACGGTAATATCTTCAGTGGTGATTTTCCCAAGAGAACATTACATTATGCTGAATTATTTTCTGTTTATTATTCCCTTGTGTTTGTTATTCAGCTTAGTAGCAAACCGTATACAACAGCTGCAATCATTAAAATACCTGGTCATTTTAGGAATTATTTTGATTCCGATTTTATCTTCTTCTAAAAATTATTATTTTTTCCTGACGGACCATGATAAAAACAATATGTGTTCACGCAAGGCTCTGGAGCATATCAAAAACAAACATTTAGACCAGCATATACAGTATACTTTCTTTGCAGATATTCATTGCTTTATCGGATTTCTACCAAATAATTTCAAAGAAATAAATACCATCTTCGACAAAACAAAAGATGTGCCTTTCACGGCTATTTTAGAATATAACAAGCCGGATTTCATTCTGGTCAACAATTGTATTAATTACAGCCCGAGCATGAAAGACGATGCATCGTGGATGCAGTTTATAAAAAATCCATACGCATATGGCTACCGTTACGAATTTGTAAAAGACTGTCCGTATTATTATTTAGTTCGAAATACCATACATGATAAAAAGTGAGTTTAAACACCTGGATGCCCTTCGGGGTATTATGGCAATGTATGTTTCTTTTGTACATTTTGGGGTGCTGTATATCATTAATAAACACGCTGAAATGAAATTTGATACCTTGAATTTTTTTGGTGCTATTCAGCTGGGTCAGGTATTTATGACGGTGTTCTTTGTTCTGAGTGGCTTTTTAATTACGTATATTTTACTGGTAGATAAAGAACGGGATAAGACTGTTCATTTTAAAAAGTTTTATCTGCGAAGGGCCTTCCGTATTCTGCCACTCTATTATATCGCTGTTTTCGGTATTTTTTTTCTATACAGACATGCATGTCTGAAACCGGATGTTACTATTGTTCCGCTTTGCAATGATTTGCATGAACGAACTTTGTATTATATTTTTATGTTACCAAACTGGGCACATGCTGTCGATAAAACATTGCCGCACATTTCCAACTATTGGTCAATCGGGGCGGAAGAACAGTTTTATATTCTATGGCCAATTATCTTATACTTCAGTAAAAACTACCTGAAAGTATTTTTCAGTATATATGTTGTTTATTGTCTGGCGCTGATTGTTGTTTATGTTTTTCGTTTGTCATTTATGGAAAATCTTTTATTTGTACAGTCCGCCCGCTTTTTAGATTACACCCGTTTTGGTGCATTTGCATTCGGAGGAATCATTGCATATTATGCACTGCACCATGCAGACACAGTCTATAAAACAACGATTGAACTGATTACCAGAAAAAGCACGCAGTATTTCTGTCTGCTCTTTCCATTTATACTCACCATAATTCCCAATGAGTATGTGGCATTTCTGAAACACATCATAGTGATTCCCTGCAGCGCCGTAATTATTTACAATCTGGCGATGAATGAAAACGTAATTTTCAAAATAGATAACAGGTATTTGAATTATTTAGGCAAGATTACGTATAGCCTCTATATCCTCAATCAGATAATCATTGACTTTGCTATCAAAATCTGTTTTGCTGCAAAAATTCATGAAAAGCTGGTTATTTTCATTTTCAGCATGACGGCATTGTTGATTTGCTCCGTAATCAGTTACCATCTGATAGAAAAACCGTTTATGAAATTACGGAGACGTTTTGGATGATACTACTGTACAATAATTTTACCAGTTGCCACTTCTGTATTGCCGTCCATTAATTTATAGGTGTAAAATCCTGCACACAACTTATTTCTATAAATTGTTATCTCATTTCTATTGTTTGAAACAACATCAACCAATCTGCCGCTAATATCCATTAAGAATAGAATCGGATTCTTAAGCTCAGCATTCTTTATCAGCAGCGTTGCCTTCTCCGCAAACGGATTGGGAAATACTGTTAATTCTATATTCTTATATTGCTCATTTTTCGTTGTACTGATTAAATCTACTCTCAAATAATTCTCACCTATGGTGTGAAACACTGTATTCGTTAAAATCGCCGGATTGTAATCAAAATAAATAGAAGCATTATTGTTTATTACTGTTCCAAGTGCATTGTTGTTTTTTTGTTGGATATGAAATTGCACAAATCCGTTTGATGCAATGGTATTTGTTGTGCTATCCACCAACTTAATATTATTAAATAAAAACTGAATGACATTGGTGTCTCTTCTTATCATATTACAAAGATGGCTGGTGGCAGATAGTTGTATAGAATTAATATCTAAATATGGCGAAATAGTATCGAGAATGGAAACCGTAAATGCAGTATCTGTTCCTGTATTTTGAAAACGAATGGTATAATCTAATGGAATATTCTTATCAATAAAATGTTCGGCACTAACACCTGTTGGTTTTGCAGCTTTATCATTTGGATCGTAACTGCCACGGTTCTGTTGGCAATCAATGGCTCTGTATGGCTCACCGTCAAACAATGGAAATTGCGAAATGATACCTCTTGTAAAAGTATCGGATGTATTGTTTCTACAACCTTCAACAAATGCCGCTACTCTCGGGTCTCCTAAATATGATGGGAAATTTGCTGGTTGCTCGGCTTCGATTCTATACGTAGAACCATTGTTCAATGGAACATCAACAATCAACTCATTTCCACCAGGTAAATTATAATTTTGGATAGAACGCAATACCTGATCTTGAATAACAATATACTTACGATCGCTTTGCATGTTGCCACCAATATTTTTTAATTTAAATTCTACTTTATTGGTTTTGCACGTTGCAGATGCTTGTATAATCGCGCCTGTGTATAGTGTTGGCGAACAAACGGTATCCGGGAAAATATGCGCTTCTGTACAATGCGTTTGTCCAAGAATTGTTGAATCGCAGTTAACGGTTACATTAAAAGAAAACGCACCGCATTTTCCTGTTTCAACATTTCCAACATGAAACCTAAAAACATTATTTCCTAAGTTGGTAAATGTTTGAGTTGATGAATTAAAATCTAAGAAATGATCTAACGCAACATCAATGTATGCACTGGTTGCATTTACGGTTCCGTTGTTACAATAGTTGATATAGTACGTGTTTTCAAAACAACGTCTAAGAAAAGGCGCAGTTAGTGAAATGGTAAGATTTGTGCAGGAAATAGTTGGTGTTAAACCAATATCTATTGTTGCAGAATCGCCATCGTTTAATTGTATAGAAGTTGGAAGAGAACAATTTTGTAGTTTCCATAAAGGATAACTTGGATTGGGCAGCAATTGCAATTGATAATTTCCAG
>JADLAJ010000175.1 GCA_020848255.1 Chitinophagales bacterium | reverse complement strand
GCAGGGCTTATAAAGAAAATCTGAAACAATAATGCTCTGGTAGTGTCAACTTCATTTATCTTTCTTATTTTTATAAAATGGGAAAAAGAATCAACGCCTTTACCGATGATGTACTCGGTACGATGGATGCCACAGCGCTTGCAAAAGCCATTGCAACAAAGAAAATATCAGTACAGGAAGTAACCGAAGCAGCCATTGCACGTGCGGAAAGCGTGAATCCAACGCTGGGTGCTATCGCTGTTAAAATGTATGAGGATGCGCGCCACAATGATAAACTAAATACGAACGGGCCTTTTTACGGCGTGCCTACTTTCGTAAAAGACAATGATTTTATTAAAGGATACCCTGTACAAAAAGGTACCGGTGCATTTGTTTCCAAAGTTGCGAAGAAAAACAGTAAATATGTCAATCAGTTTTTTTCTTCAGGGGTGAATTGCATCGGCAAAACCACTATGCCGGAGTTCGGATTTATTTGCAGTACAGAAAATGAAAAATGGCATATTACTCGAAATCCGTGGGATACTGATTATACAACTGGCGGTTCTTCTTCCGGTTCTGCTGCGATGGTGGCCAGTGGTGTAGTGCCTATTGCCACGGCGAATGACGGTGCGGGTTCTACCCGTATTCCCGCATCCTGTTGCGGTTTGGTAGGATTGAAGCCCACACGCAAACGATTGTTTTATATGGAAGGCACCGAAACCTTGCCGGTAAATATTGTGTATCAGGGTGTGCTCACTCGCAGTGTGCGCGATACCGCTGCTTTTTATGCTGCTGCGGAAAAATTTCATTACAATAGCAGATTGCCAAGAATAGGACATGTACAAAATCCATTGAACAGAAAATTAAAGATTGCCTTCTTTGAAAATTTACCGGAAGGCAAACAAGGACACATGGACGCAGATACGTTCCGTGTGCAGCTGGAAACCGCGAAATTATTGGAGTCTTTAGGGCATACAGTAGAGATGATAAAAGTGCCGCTGGATATAGAATCCCTGACTTTGCATTACCTGACCTACTATGGTTTTTTATCGTACATGTCTATCAATTTCGGAAGACTGACACATGGCGCAAAGGTGGATAAATCGGTGTTGGAGCCTTTTACGTTGGGGCTGGCAGAAACCTTTGCCAAACGGAAAACTAAATTATTGAGCAGTATCAGTACATTGGTGCGTTCTGCAAAAAGTACAGAAGAAAAATTAGAGAAAGATTATGATATCATCATGACGGCGGTCACCACCAAACGTACGCCGGAAATCGGTTATTTTTCACCCTTATTAGACTATAAAGAAATCGCCTGGCGGGGTGCTGATTTTGCATCCTTTCTGCCTTTGTTCAATATATCAGGTTCACCTGCCATTTCGTTGCCATTAGGAACAGCCTCTAATAATATGCCGGTGGGCGTGCAGTTTGTATCGCCTTACGGACAAGATGCATTATTGCTGGAGTTGGCCTTACAGTTGGAGGCTGCACAACCGTGGAAGTTTATTTATGATAAGTAGAGAATAAACATCTTACTAAAATTCCTTATAGCTATTCTGTTGTTTCGATTTTTTAAAACCAACAACAGTCATAGGAATGCCTGTAATTAAACATGCGGTACTTGGTGTGTATCCCATAATCCCAACTAAAGCGGCAGCAAAATTACCGATGTGATGATTGGAATAATTATCTGATACGCCATAAATAATTACGAAAGGTGTAGTGGTTAAAATACCAGCGCCACCTAAACTGGTAAATATTAGACCGGTAATTTTTAGTCGTTTTGCACGTTTTAAAATAACGTCAATATCATTTTTATCTTTTTTTAAATAGGTTTCAGAAATGGTAAGATTGACTTTTGATGCCATAATTTTTTTATTGCTGGCTGAAAAATCAAGTACATTACTTTGCTGCGCTTTTGTAGTTATACTAAAAAATAACAACATGATAGATGCAATATATTTATTCATAATACAAATATAAAAAATAATTACTAAAGTTGTTGTCTTACTTCCACTTTAGCGTTTCGATAATATGCTCAACGTCTTTGCGGAAATACGTAACCGCCGGTGCGATAGAATCTGCATTGGGTGGTGCATAAAAATACAGGGAGCCACGCAGAAAATGCTGACTGCTGTCTGTAATATAAAACTGTACGGCACTGGCCGCATTACCGCCTACATCATACATAATTCCCGACACATGTTTGTTCTTTCCACTTACAGGTGTTTCGTCTATATAGTCAGCTTTTACGGTATGTTTGAAAGTAAGTTTGTAGCTGTCTTTGATTAATTTATCCAGCGGATTGGAAGTGCTGATGGCGGTATAACTTAAATAAATTTTTGCTTTGTATTCCGGAAAGATGATATTGAACCAGCACGGATGCTCGTGCATTTCCTCTACGTTGGACGAATCCTTTTGTATCTTTCCGTAATCCGCATATTCGAATGTAAACGGGCAGGTTGCATTGTCGTAGGTGATGAAATTACGCTGCTTTGGAAAATCAATCCGGAAATAGCCGTTACGCTTCGGGGTATAGCTTTCCTGACAGGATGTAAAAATAAAAGTGGTAAGAAGTAAGTAATAAGGAATAAGATCCTTTTGTTTTAAAGAACGGGAAATCATAAATCTGAAATCTGAAATCATAAATCGTACATCGTTAATTGTTAATCGTTAATTTAACCCGGATCACCCTTGTTTTATCGGCTTCTAAAATAAGAAACGTAAAATGCTGGTATTTTAGTTCGTCGCCTTCAATCGGAATTTCAGAATTCAATTCCAGCACTAATCCTGCCAGAGAGTCAGCATCGCCGCGCGCATCATCAAATGTATTGGTTGGGATTTCCAGCACTTTACAAACATCGTTCAGCGCGGTTCTTCCTTCAAAAATAAAATTGTGATTATCCAGTTTCTTGAAATCAATTTCACTCGCATCGTCAAACTCATCTTTGATATCACCAATCACCTCTTCCAGCACATCTTCTAAGGTAACGATACCCGAACTGCCGCCGTATTCATCCACCACTATAGCCATATGTACACGTTTGGTCTGGAAATCTTCCAGCAAGTCATCAATCTTTTTAGATTCCGGAACATAGAGCGCCGGACGTATCAGCTGCTGCCAGTGGAAGTTATTATCCGCGTCTATGAATTTCAGTAAATCTTTGACATACAAAACACCCACCACTTTGTCGAAATTATCTTCCATTACCGGAATGCGCGAGTAGCCTGACTCCCGTACAATTTTCAGGAGTTCTTCAAAGTTGACATCTTTTTCCACCGCCACCACATCCATACGCGAACGCATGATTTGTGTAACGGCAATATTGCCGAATTTTACAATACCTTTTAAAATTTTGGTGTCGTTTCTTTCGGTATCATTTTTATCCTGAGAGGTGGTAATGTCGATTGCTTCATCAATATCTTTTGCGGAAACGCTTTTGTTGGCGCCTTCCAGCCTTTTCTCAAAGAAGCTAGACGTAAAAATGAGTGCTTTAACAAAAGGTGCGAAGATGGTACTGAAAAATTTAATCGGATGAATTAAAAGACGCGCAACTTTTAAATTATTCTGAGACGCATAAATCTTCGGAATCACTTCTGCAAATAAAACGATAATGAATGTTTCAAAAGTCACCTTCACGATAAATTCGATCGTTTTGTGGTTTTCTAAGAATTCATGCTTTACACTGAGTTCAATGAGGGATTCAAACAATAAAACAATGCTTAAGCTGAATAAAGTAATCGCTAAAAGAATGGTAGCCAGTAAACGGCGTGGTTTATTAATAAAGTCCAGAATCATGTCATCTGTCTTATCGTCATTGGTTTCTATTTCTTTCAGCTGATGATAATCCAGTGAAAAAAGTGCTACCTCTGTAGAGCTCATCATGCCGGTTAGAAACAATAGAATTATGATTCCGATGATTTCGTAGATATAGGTGATATCAAACGGGTTGAAGATTTCGCTCCAGGGAATTATTAGCAGGAAATTAAATAAGTGGGGTATGGGAATGCCGTCGTCCAAGGTGCTTAAATTACTTTACATTAAAAAGGCAAATCGTCATCAAAATTTGGTTCGGTCACTGTCTCAGATGAAGAAGTTGATTCTGAACCGCTTTTGTTTTCGCTGTTTGCCTGCGGTGTACCGCTTTGTTCTCTTTTATCTAATAGCTGAAAATTCTCCACTACGATTTCTGTAGTGTAGCGTTTATGGTTTTCTTTATCTTCCCACGAACGCGTTCTGAGTTTTCCTTCCACAAATATAGTACTTCCTTTCTTTAAAATACGTTCTGCTCTTTCGGCCACACCTCTCCACATCACAATATTGTGCCATTCGGTCTGTTCTGTGTAAGAACCGTCTTGGTTTTTGTAGGATTCGTTGGTTGCTAAAGGGAAATTGCAAACTGTAGTAGTAGCATTTATCTTTCTCACTTCCGGGTCTTTACCTAATCGTCCGATTAAAATTACTTTGTTAACACTCATAGCCGTACAATTAATTTACAAATATAGATAATTTGATGTTTGTCAAGTTAAATCGCTTATCTAAGTTAAAAAATTTAATCTATCTTCCAAATAGGAGCGGACAATTTTTGGAAAGGCATAGTTTAAAATCGTGGTTTTGGGTATTTTAAGGTATGATTTATCAAATTTCGGGAGCTTTTCCAGTTTTATTTCATAGAAATGACCATTAATATATTGATGGGAAAGGGTTTGTTTGTATGATAGTCGACAGTCGATGGTTGACGGTTCACCGTATTTTTTTATATAGGGATGAGAAACAATCTGTTGACTATTGACTGTCGACTGTAGGCTTTCATAAACAGGAAACTCAAACAGCCCTTTCCAGATATCTTTTGCTGTCCGTTGTTTGATGTAAATATCTTTCGCATCAAACAGCACGAAATAATGGAAATGTCGTTCGGATTTTATCAGTTTCTTAGCTTTCACCGGCAGCAAACTGATTTTATTTAATTCCAATGCTTTGCATTCAGAACTGAACGGACATTGCTCGCACAAGGGATTTTGCGGCTTGCATACCAGTGCTCCGAAATCCATGATGGCCTGATTGTAGGTGGAGGGATTTTTATTATCCAGTAATTGCTGGGCCAATTGCTCAAATTGCTTTTTGCCTTCCGTGCTGTCGATAGGTGTTTCTATGCCGAAAACTCTGGATAATACCCGGAAGACATTCCCGTCTAAAACAGCATGCGGCAAATTGTATGCAAACGAAGCAATAGCTGCCGCCGTGTAATTTCCAATACCTTTCAGTTGCAGAATTTCAGCGTGTGTCTCCGGAAATTTTCCTTTGTGTTCTTCCATGACTTGTTGTGCTGCAACATGCAGGTTTCTGGCACGAGAGTAGTAGCCAAGGCCTTCCCAGAGTTTTAATACATCGTCCAATGGTGCCGCCGCTAGTTTTTTTACCGTGGGATACTGCTTAATGAATGCCAGATAATACGGGGTTCCCTGCTCCACGCGTGTTTGCTGTAAAATAATTTCAGATAACCATATTTTATAGGCGTCATTGGTTTGTTTCCACGGCAGGTTTCTGCTCGCAGGATTGTACCATTCTAAGAGTTTTTTGGAGAAGGATTTCATTGACAGTATATAGAAAATTGACGTGTTAATTTTTTTACATTTTCTTTCAAATGTACTTAAACGCTGTCTAAAAATTAATAATTTATCAAAATGTGTTATCTTAGCTGATTAATAATATAACATAAGCTGTTTGTATGAGAAAATGTTTATTTCTGGCAATTGGATTTTTTTTAATATCTAAAGTATTCAGTCAGCCTGCTGGCAGTTTAGATAATATGTTTAATTCGACAGGAAAGGTAATTACAGATATTGCCGGAAAAGGAGATCAGGCACAAGCGTGTGCAGTACAAACAGATGGAAAGATTGTAGTGGCAGGTTTAACGAGCGGCGATGCTTCTACAAAAACAGATATAGGTATTGTAAGGTATAACAGCAATGGCACACTTGACAACACTTTCGGAACTAATGGGAAAGTAGTGACAGACATCAGAAATACAAGAGACTATGTTACAGCGGTGACTATACAGCAAAATGGCAAAATAGTAGTTTCCGGATATTCTGAGATTCCGTTTTTTTCAAGTCAGTATGATTTTTTTGCTGTGAGGTACAATATAGACGGTAGTATTGACAGTACCTTCAATAGTACAGGAATAAAAACCATACACTTTGGTTATAGTGCATTATCTACCTGTTTGTTAATCCAGCCAGATAAAAAAATTGTATTTGGAGGTTACCTCGTACAGGACCTCACTCTTACCAACAACTCTTATATCGTTGCAAGATATAATTCAGACGGATCTTTTGACGACAATTTCAGCGGAGATGGCAAGATTGTATTTTATAATTTTTCAGGCAAACTTAATGCAATGGATATCCAGCAGGATGAAAAAATAATAATAGGCGGAACAGGCAGAGGAATAAGTCTAATGCGATTTCAGCAAAACGGTGAACGCGATTCTACATTCGGTATAAACGGGATAATGAATACCAGGATAGATAGCACTAAATATACCGGTAATTTCGAATTAGAAGGGTTAAAGGTACAACTAGATGGTAAAATAGTAGTGACAGGCAATTACTATCGTAATACTACAGTGAAATGGGATGTATTTATTGCGAGATTTAATTCAAATGGTTCAACGGATACTACATTTGGTTCACGTGGTATTACCATCACAGATGTAGATAATAACAGTGAAGATTTCCCGCATAGTTTGGCCATTCAAACCGACGGCAAAATAGTTATCGGAGGTGATGTTTATACAAGCGGCAGAAATTATTTTAATATTTGCAGGTATACAGCTAACGGCATTCTTGATAATTCATTTAGCAATGATGGGAAGTTACTTACGGAATTTAACTCTACAAGAAATAGCTTTTGCAATGCAATAGCCCTTCAGCAGGATGACAAAATTGTTGCTGTGGGTGACCGCAACGATGATGCTAATTCCCTGGCAACAGATTTTGCAGTTGCCCGATATTTATCAGAGCTGACATTAAGCACAAAAGATTTCTCTAAGAAAGACAATGCTATGCTTATCTATCCCAACCCTGTTTCTGCATCAAGTATCTTGAAGTATGAGCTGACGGAAGAACAGGATATTTCCATCTATTTATCAGATATGCAGGGCAAGCTTGTACAAACTTTAGTGTCTCAAATTAATGAAATGCCCGGGAAGCATAACCTTCAATTAAATATTTCATCAGATATTCCATCAGGAAGCTATATTCTTATCATGGAAAGTTCAAAAGGTAGCCGGGCAAGTATCAAAATAATGAAACAGTAGGTTTTTATTTTCAATCTGCCGCAATGCAAACTATGGTCGAATATTAAAAAAACCCTAATTTCGTGTATATTAGTAAGTTAGTTAGAAAAAAAGTTGCATTTTTGTAGTCCATTTAAACAATAACCATGAGAAAAGCAGACATTATCACCACCATTTCAGAAAAAACAGGCGTTCCTAAAGTTGACGTATTAGTAGCCATGGAGGCTTTCTTCAAAGAAGTAAAAGATACTTTGGCTGACGGTGAGAATCTGTATGTACGCGGTTTCGGTAGTTTTATCGTGAAAACACGTAAAGCAAAAATCGGACGTAATATCAAGAAAAATATTGCTATAGAAATTCCTGAACACCAGATTCCGGCGTTCAAACCATCTAAAGTTTTTGTTGAACAAATCAAAGATTCAAGCGCAAAACGCTTGACAGGCAAAGAATAGGACTAAAGACGTGCAGAAGGGACAGATAGCTTTAGGGGTAGGTACATTAATTTTAGCATTAGCACTTTATTTTGGCGGTAAAACCGTTGTTAAAAAAGAGAATAGCTCAACATCCGTAAAAGCGGAGTCATTTTCTTTTGAGCAATATGAGCAGCAGCAAACTGCAAAATTACTTCCGGCTGAAAAAACACAGTTGGCAGCAATTTCTGATGCTATAAAAGCAGCAAAGCCTGCAGATACCTCAACTTTAAAGAAATTATACCTGCAAACTTCCGATTTCTGGAAGAATCTTAATAATCCCGCTTTAGGTTCTTATTACTTCTATCAGTTTGCCAAAATAGAGTCTACTAAAAAAGCACTGGCAGATGCCGGAGATGTGCTCGTAAACGCATATAAATCAACGGCAGACTCTGTTATTTTAAATAATTTGATTACCTTTGCGCTCCGTTCTTACGAAGAGGCTGTACAGAAAGATGGCAGTGATGTGGAGTTGAAGATAAAACTGGCAGATGCTTACGTTCAAGGTTCTCAGGAGCCAATGAAAGGAATCGGAATCTTGCGCCAGCTGTCAGACAGTTTGCCGGATAATGTTCCTGTTTTACTGGCATTAGGCAGATTATCGATACAGTCAGGACAGTTTGATAAAGCAAAAGAACGCTTACAGAAAATATTGAAGTTAGAACCGCAAAATACAGAAGCCTTGTATTTTCTGGCAATAACGGAAGCGCAACTCGGACATAATGATGAAGCCATCCGATTGTTTGAGATGTGTAAGTTGATTGTAAACAATAAAGATTTCAATAAAGAAATAGACGAGATCGTCAAAAATTTAAAAAGTAAAAAAGTTTAATTATGCCTTGCGGAAAAAAAAGAAAGCGTCATAAAATTGCGACGCACAAACGTAAAAAAAGACTAAGAAAGAACCGTCACAAGAAAAAGTAATAAGTAAATAGTAGTAAGTGGTAAGGAATACCTTATTACTTACTACTTAAACCTTACACCTGATATGATTAAAGAATTAGTGATACATGCTAATTCCAAAGGTGTTGAAATTGCTCTTCTTGAGAATAAAAAATTAGTCGAATACCATCTTGATGCGTACGACAAAGAAGGTTTTGCAGCCGGAGATATCTACTTAGGTAGAGTGAAAAAAATAAATCCCGGATTAAATGCAGCCTTTGTGGATATCGGTCACGATAAAGATGCTTTTATACACTATTCAGATTTAAGTCCGTATATCCGTTCTGTGCGCAAGTTCAGTTCGGAAGCATTCAGGGCTGAGCAATCACACTTATTGGATAAATTTGAGTTTGAACCAACTATTCAAAAGGATGGTTTAATGACCGATGCTTTGGAAAAAGGCGATATTCTCATCTTTCAGATTTCCAAAGAAGCCATTTCCACTAAAGGACCACGACTTACCTGTGAACTCTCTATTCCGGGACGATATGTGGTGTTAGTACCTTTCACCAATTCCATTGGTATTTCTAAAAAAATTGATAAGCAGGAAGAACGCGAGCGTCTGATTGATGTGATGCAGAAAATCAAACCGAGGAATTTCGGATTTGTAGTGCGTACCAATGCGGAAGGTGTGGGCAAAGAAGAATTACAACATGATGTAGAAAATCTGCTGAACAAGTGGAAGGTGATGACGGAGAATATAAAATTCAATAATCCGCCGAAGTTGTTACTGAAGGAAATGAGTAAAACATTTTCTATCGTGCGCGATTTGATGAACGACAGTTTCTCTAAAATCATTACAGATAACCAGACCTTGCATGGCGACCTGAAAGCATACATCAAAGAACATGCACCGGAACAATCTTCCATATTGAATAAATACGACGATACCACGCCGCTGTTTGAAACCTTCGATATCAGTCGTCAGGTGAAAACCGCGTTTGGAAAAACCGTAACGCTGAAAAGCGGTGCCTATGTGATTTTGGAACACACGGAAGCATTGCACGTGATTGATGTAAACAGCGGGCCAAAAGTAAAAAAAGATATTGCACAGGATACCCTGGCGTTTAACATCAACGTAGAGGCCGCGCAGGAAATAGCACGGCAGTTGCGTTTGCGTGATATCGGCGGTATCATAGTAATTGACTTTATAGATATGAAATCTGCGGAGTACAAACACAAATTGTACGAAGCGATGCTGGATGCGATGAAACCGGATAAAGCGAAACACGTGATTTTGCCGGTAAGCAAATTCGGTCTGATGGAAATTACCCGCCAGCGTATGAAAGAGCAGGTAGTGGTGGATACGCGTGAGCCTTTATTGCACGCCAACAGCAAATATAAAGTAGATCAGCCGCTGCAGATTATTGATAATATCGAGATGGAATTAAATCATCTGAAAACACATAAAGAAAAAAACTTCCTGTTGTATGTGCACCCGTTTATTTACGCCTTCATGAAAAAAGATACCTTCTCTTTCAGAATGAAATGGTATTCAAAAGTAGGTAAGATAGTACGTTTGATTCAGGATTCGTCATTGCACTTAGGGGAGTATAAGCTGCTGACCAAAGGCGGCGAGAAAGTATAGTATATAATATGAATGAAGAACACTCTGTTCTTATCCATTAAAATTTATTACCTGCGTTTGATTTTTTTTATAATAATATTGTTTGGAAGACATCCGCCTCCGGCTTCCCATGCAAATTGAACTTTTAAGGGTAATTCATCCTCATCGAATACAAAATCCGAAGGTAAAGTACCAGCTACTTTTGAATTAGAATTTACTGTAGTATTATTATCAAGATTCAGATAGACACCGCCACAACAAACACAAACACGTGAATCAAAACTGACTAAGACACCTTTGGCAGGATATTCGTCTTTTATGCAGGCACAAAAAAGAATGCTTGATATAAAATTAACGATTTAAAGAGAAAGCTTGATAACTTCATAATGGAAGTTAAACAAATCTATAAACAAAGTCAATGACAAGTCACGGCTTATCGTGAACTATTATATCGTCATAATTTCTTCTTCTTTAACGGTCAGCATTTTATCTACTTTGGTATTGTATTCGTTAGTAAGGTTTTGAATCGTTTCTTCCGAATCTTTTCCGATATCTTCGCTCAATCCGTTTTTCACTAAATCTTTTACCATTTCGTTGCCGTCTTTGCGCGCGTTGCGAATCACTATTTTTGTCTGTTCGCCATAGCCTTTGGATTGTTTTACCAAATCGCGTCTGCGTTCTTCCGTCATGGGAGGCACCGATAAACGAATATTTTCACCATCATTCTGCGGTGTAATACCAATATTGCTCTGGAAAATGGCGCGTTCAATATCGCTGATGATTTTTCTTTCGAATGGAACTACGACCAGTGTTCTTGCATCCAGCAATTTGATACTGGCCACCTGATTGATGGGAGTGGGAGAGCCATAATATTCTACTGTAATGCCCTGCAGCATATCCGCACTGGCTTTTCCGGCACGTACTTTACGCAATTCTTCTTCCAAATGTTTCAATGCCTTAAACATCGAATCTTTTGTTTCTTCCAGAATCATTTGTACTTCTTCTTCCATCGTCGTTAATTTTTCAAAGGCAAATATAAAAGAAATAGTTGGCAGTTGGAAAATGTGCAGTTGGCAAAAAAAATTTAATTATTCATACAAATTTCGAATCCCAGGTTTTTGCCTCTATCAGTTTGTCGATTTCTGGTTGTATGCTATCAGTTTCTTGTTTAGAAATTGGAATGATTTTCTCTGTTTTTAAAGCATAAATAGCACTTTCAATATTTGATATTATTTTATTTAGTTCAGAATTTTTGTACTGCTGTGTGTGGAAAATACAATGAAATTTCCATAGATACTTCTCTTTTTTATATTTTGACACTAGTGTTATCAAGTCTTCATTTGATAATATTTTCTCATTGGATTTTGGATGGAACTCAATAAGAAAGGATAATTCTGAATATCTAATACCGACTTTGGTAAAAACAATTATGACGTGAAAGTTAGATAAGCACCCTTGTAAAATATCATAATTATTATCAGTGCTCTTTTCCTGAATAAAGCCTTTCTGAAATAATTCCAAAAATGATGTTTGTTGTAATAGTTTTCCAACTTTATATGGTGTCCAGATTCTATCATTAATATAATATGTAATTGCTACAAAGAGAGATAATGCAAGAGCTATATAAAATCCAAATATAATATTTTCATTTTTTTCAGATATGTTGGAATTAAAGTAAGATTTAATAGTAAAAGTAAATGCAGAGACAGAAAAGTATATTAAAAATATTTTTAAATATTTCTTCATGGTTAAAAATCTTACTAACTCACCAGCGTACCAATCTTTTCGCCTTGCAGAATGCGCAAGATATTGCCTCTTTCTTTAATATTGAAAACGATAATCGGCATGTTGTTTTCTTTGCATAAAGCAAAAGCAGTCTGGTCCATCACGCGCAGGTTTTTTACCAGAATATCATCAAATGAGATGTTCTCATATTTTGTAGCATTCGGATCCTTTTTAGGGTCGGCGGTGTAAATACCATCTACGCTTGTTCCCTTCAGAATCACATCCGCTTCAATTTCATTCGCGCGCAAGGCTGCTGCTGTGTCGGTGGTGAAATAAGGATTTCCGGTGCCGGCTGCCATGATGATGCAACGGCCTTTTTCAAGGTGTCGCACGGCACGTCTGCGGATATAAGGCTCACAAACCTGAGAAATATTTAAAGCAGAAAGTAAACGTGTATAAATGCCACGGGATTCAATGGCACCTTGCAGCGCCATACCATTGATGATAGTAGCCAGCATGCCCATATAATCGCCCTGAGAGCGTTCGATGCCGATGTTGCCAGCTTGCAGCCCGCGGAAAATATTTCCACCACCAATCACTACACCTACCTGATAGCCAGCGTTAATGACTTCTACAATTTCATCGGCAAATAAACCAAGTGTGTCTGCTTTGATACCGAATTGCTGATCGCCCATTAATGCTTCGCCGCTGAGTTTGAGAAGTACGCGTTTGATTGGTTTGTCCATGGTATTTGGTATTTATATTTTATACGATTTTGTTTGCTAAAACTTTTAATTCGTCAATATTATTGAAATGCTTGTCTGCTGTACACAATGGAATGTTGTTTGTTACACATATTGCAGCAATCCAAATATCATTTTCCGGAATTGGGTTACCTTTTTCTTTTAATTGCAATCTAATAGAAGCATAATTCTGTGCAACGACTAAATTTGAATCCAACAATTCGCAACTTTCTATAAACTCAATATAGCGTTTGGTATTTTTTATGGATAATCTTGAGTTTTTTGCTCCGAACAATAACTCACCACAGACAGTAATAGGCAAATAAATTATATCGAATTTGCTTAAAACAGAATAAATATTGGGTTGATTGTTTAACAATGCTATTGCGATGTTTGTATCAATTGCAACACGTTTTACCATTCGCCTTCTATTGAGTTAAAATTTTCATTGATACTGTTAATGATGGCGGAAGCTTGTTTGTTATTTAAAAGACCTGCAAATTGTAAGACCTTATTTTTATTTGGTGCTTTCTTTTCAGCTTTTTTTATTGTCTGAATATATTCAAAACATTGTTGCAGCAACTGTGGATTGCGAATTGTATTCAAATCTTTTAATATATATTCTCTTAAACTCATGTAGTAAAATTACTATTTTGATTTAAATTTAAACAAAAAAAAAGAGAGAATAAAAATTCTCTCTTTTAAATATTACGATAAGGTAACTCGCTTGAACGATACAACCGTTAAATCTTTATCTGCGGATTTAAGATACTGTTCTACCGTTTTGCCTCCGTCTTTTACGAATGGCTGAGGTAACAAGGTGTTTTCTTTCAGCATCGTTTGTACGGCACCTTCAGAAATTTTATCCAAGATATTTTCAGGTTTACCTGCAGCGATTGCTTTTTCACGAGCGATTGCTTTTTCTCTTTCTTTCATTTCGTTAGAAACACCTGAAGCATCAACGGCTACTGGATTCATCGCTGCGATTTGCATCGCTACGTCTTTACCTGCAACAGTAATAGCATCATTTAATGGCAAGTTCAGTTGTACTAAAACACCCATTCTGTATCCCATATGGATATAAGCAACAACACCTTCACCTTCCAGTACTTCGTATTTCTTTACTTCTATTTTCTCGCCGATTTTAGCTACGGTATCCAGTAATTTATCTTTGATAGAAACACCGTCTAATTGTGCATTGTGTAAGTCTTCCAAAGTTTTGATTCTTCCAGCCAAGGCAACATCTGCAATAGATTTTGCCAGGTTGATGAAGTCTTCATTTTTAGCTACGAAGTCTGTTTCAGAACTTAAGTTCACGGCACAACCGAATTTTCCGTCTTCGCTTGTTAAAGCTACTACTACACCTTCGTTTGCTTCTCTGTCTGCACGGTTAGCTGCTATTTTAGCGCCTTTTTTTCTTAAATAATCGATTGCTGCTTCAAAATCACCATTAGTTTCTGTTAATGCTTTTTTGCAATCCATGATACCTGCTCCGGTTTCTTGTCTTAATTTATTTACTTCTGCTGCTGTTATAGTTACAGTTGACATGATATTTTTAATTTGAAAATTTGAAATGAGTTCATTTGAAAATGAAAGAGTAGTAACTTTTTGCTTATTACTTACTACTTTTTCCTTTCTTCTTATTCTGCTGCTTCCGCCGTTGCTTTTGCATCAGCTTCCGTTTTTGTTTCAGCTTCTTCTTTGTCTTTCTTGCGTTCTGCCAATCCTTCTTTAATCGCTTCTACCAGGTAGTTAGTGATTAACTGAATAGATTTTGTAGCATCGTCATTTGCAGGAATAGCAAAGTCAACTTTAGTAGGATCACTGTTTGTATCTACCACACCAATTGTTTTGATGCCTAAGTTTTTTGCTTCCGCTAATGCGATATGCTCGTGTGTGATATCCACTAAGAACAAAGCAGCCGGGATACGAGGTAAGTTTTCGATACCACCTAATACTTTATCCAGTTTTTGCTGCTGACGGCCTAACATCAATCTTTCTTTTTTAGTGATGTTGTTTAATGCGCCATCACCTAACATCTTCTCGATGTTTTGTTTTTTCTTGATAGATTTACGGATAGTCACGAAGTTCGTCAACATACCACCTAACCAACGCTCTGTAACGAAAGGCATGTTTACCTGTTTTGCTGCTTCCTGCACGATTTCTTTCGCTTGTTTCTTAGTAGCTACAAACAAAATCTTTCTGCCGGATTTAGCAATGGAACGAAGTGCAGCTGCAGCCTCATCCAGTTTTTCCTGCGTTTTATTCAAATCTATGATGTGAATACCCTTGCGCTCCATAAAAATATATGGTAACATTTTGGGATTCCATTTTTTCTTTAAGTGACCGAAGTGAACTCCGGCGTCTAACATTTCTTGCTGAGATAATTTAGAAATTGCCATATTATTTTGATAAATTTTTGAAGATTAACGTTTACTGAATTGGAAGCTCTTACGTGCTTTTTTCTTACCAAATTTCTTGCGCTCTACCATACGTGAGTCACGAGTCATTAAGTTTTCCGCTTTCAAAGCAGGCTTAACCGTTTCGTCGTTTTTCACTAATGCGCGTGCAATACCTAAAGAAATAGCTTCTGCCTGTCCTTTGATACCACCGCCTTTCACGTTCACGGTAATGTCAAATTTATCGATAGATTCTGTTACATTTAATGGTTTGATAGCTCTGTCTACCAGTTGTTTTAAAGAAATGTATTCTTTAATGTCTTTACCGTTTACGATAAAAGTGCCTTTGCCGCTTTTTAAATAAACACGAGCAACTGCTGTCTTACGACGACCTAATCCGTTGATTGTTTCCTTTGCCATTTAGATTATATATTTTTGAATTTTAAAACTTCCGGTTTTTGTGCTGTGTGCGTGTGCTCAGTACCTGCGAATACATGTAATTTTTTGAACATCGCTCTTCCCAGACGTGTACGAGGCAACATATGGCTGATAGCGTTTTCCAAAACGAACTCAGGTTTTTTAGCCAAGGCTTCTTTTGGTGTCATAAAACGTTGACCACCAGGATAGCCTGTGTGACGGATATATACCTTGTCAGTCAGTTTTTTACCTGATAAGTGTACTTTTTCCGCATTGATAATGATGACATGGTCACCGGTATCGATGTTTGGCGTGTAAGAAGGCTTGTTTTTGCCTTGTAAGATTTTCGCGATTTCAGATGAGATTCTACCAAGTGTTTGGTTTTCAGCATCTACAACGTACCACTTACGCACGGTGTCTTTCGGCGTAACGGTTTTGGTTCTGTAAGATAATGTATTCACTTTATAAAAATTTTCTTGTTTTCCTTTAAATTATTCCGCTTTTTCGGAATTGGAGTGCAAAGATAAATTTTCAAAGCTGATAAACCAAGAAAACGCTGAAATATTTTATATTGATTTAACACAACTCCTTGAAAATGAGTCAAACGGCGGACAAACTTTTTTTATTATATAGGGTGAAATGAACAAAGGCATCGCGAGAAACGATGCCTTTGTATTGTTTTATATTATTTATGTATGTTGTTCAGTGAATTAATCCCTTCTTCTCGCTCCTGCAAAAATGGAGATATAATATAATAAGGTAACCAATGAACCTAAAGCGGCTACCACATAAGTAGAAGCTGCCCATTTTAAGGCATTTTTAGCTTTACTGTATTCATCTCCTACTAAAATTTGCGTACTGTCCAGCCATTTCAGTGCTCTAGCAGAAGCGTCAAACTCTACCGGCAGGGTGATGAAACTGAATAAAGTAGTCATGGCAAATAAGATAATTCCGATTAACAAGACCCATGGAATCTGTGTGAACATTAATACTGCCAAGCCGCCTAAGATAATCCATTGTACATATTGTGAACTTACCTGAACAACAGGAACCAGTTTTGAACGCATGGTGAGCCAGCTGTAAGCGGTGTTGTGCTGTACGGCGTGTCCGCATTCATGTGCTGCCACCGCTGCTGCGGCCACATTGGATTGTGCATATACCCAGTCGCTCAGGTTTACGGTTTTGTCTAAAGGATTGTAATGATCTGTTAATGCGCCGGGCACGGAGATTACTTTCACGTCAAAGATACCATTGTCACGCAGCATTTTCTCCGCTACTTCTTTTCCGGTCATTCGAATCGGCATTTGTGAGTATTCTTTGAAACGGCGTTGCATAGTAAAACCTACGTACCAGCTTACACCCATAATGATAATTGAGATTAAATAAATTCCACCCATTTTTTCGTTTTTTTACTTTTTAAGATAACAAAGATAGCACTAAAATAGTTCCGTTTTTTACGATTTTAAAACACTGAAATACAATTTAAACACATAGAAGCATAGAAAATAAAAGCAATATGTTCTGTTGAAAAAGAAAGCATGTAGCTGAGTTACATATAGAAGAAGCGTCGCTTCTTTCTATTGATTTTCTATGCGTTTGCGAAGGATTCACTTCCTTTACAATTATTTAGAAATAGAAACTATGTGTTTAAATTTATAATCTTAAATATCACCTCTAAGTTTACGATAGCGTTTACGCGCTTCGATGGAAAAAGTGCTGTCTTTATAGTCGAGAATAATTTTTTCGTAAAAGTCTTTTGCTTTCTCGTCATCTTTCAGAAAGTTTTGATAAATATCGCCCAGATAAAAAAGTGCATTATCTGCTAAAATATCATTGCCGTAGTTGTCGACTACCTGCTGTAAATAGTCTGCTGCTTTATCGTAATGCTGTCTGTCTTTTTCTATTTTATATTTCAGAAATAAGATGTCATCCTGCAGGGCGGTTTGCGGATAATTTTTTATGATAAAATTCAAGGTATCTTCTGCTTCATCCAGTTTGTTCTGGTAGCGCAGCAAATCCGCTTTGGCAAATTTTAACATAGCAACATCCGTATCATCTGTATTCAGATTGTCTAAAATAAAAACAGATAAATCAATGGCATCATTGGAAATAAATTCCGATGTGTTTGCTTTAATAATTTTCAATTGTGTTTGTGCCCACTCGAAATCTCCTTTATAATAAGCCAGTTTCGCGTTTCTGAATTTTGCCTCTTCGCCCAGCGGATTTCCTTTTTCTGCTTTTTCAACCTGTGTATACAATAGTAAACTTTCCCAGGGCTGGTCGGCAATGATGTAATAATCACCCAGGTACAATTTTGCTTTTCCAAGCAAATCTTTCTGCATTCTTGAGTTTTCTGTAATCGGTATCAGCATGGCAATAGCCGTGTCAATTTCGTGGATATACAAGGCTTCTAATTGTGCCAGTTCTAAAGTGGCGTTTGTTGCCGTATAATCGTTTTTGTAAATTTTTATAAAGTCCTGATAGGTTTGTTTTAGAGAAAACAGTTGCTCTCTGGTGTAGTTGGGAGAGTTGACAATCTTATCTCTTTTTACATTAATCAGTTCCAGGTTGGCATTCACAAACCAGGGGTATTTTGCACCCTTGTCAATGACGTACTGATACCCTTTCATGGCGGCATCGTAGTCTTTTTGCACCGCTGCGGTTTTTGCAATGCGCATCACGTTTTCTCCGTCTTCGCCACGCAGTAAATCCAGAGATTTTGCCTGTAAAATAGCAGCATCGAAGTCGTTGCGCTGCATGTATAACCATATGAGTAAATCCTGATAAACGAATTCATTTCTACTGGTTTGTGTGCGTTTTAATAATTCTTTTTCCAGCGCGTCTTTTGCTTTTTCATCCTTCAGCCCTTTTTGTAATCCGTTTTCAATCAGTGTCAGATTATTTGCCTGATAAGGTGCTTCATTCAGGTAGGCATTGATCATGCCCGTTAAATCATTTTTCAGAAATAATAAATTGGCGATTTCCAGATTGAATGCATTTTTATCTTTCAATATTTCTTTGCCTCTTTCGTATGTTTTTTGTGCATACTCCAGTTGTTTCAGCTGAATGAATTTTAATGCAATCTGCCCGATGGTATATCTGTCCGGCTTTAGCTCTTTAATGGTTTTGTTAAACTGCTTTTCCGCGTCTGCTTCTTTGTTTTGTTTCAGGTATAAGTCTGCCAGATCCAGCAAATAAATAGCATTATTATCAGACTGTTTATAGACGGTTTTAACTACTTTTTCTGCCGTTGTAAAATCTTTCAGCTGCACCAGCATACTGAGGTAATCATCATAATATTCTGACGGGTTTTGATTAAACAGTCCTGCGTAATATTCAGCCGCTTTGGCATATTCACCATTTTGCAGAAACTGACGGGCTAGAAAGGCATCGTAATCACCATCCTGTGCCTGTGCAACAACAGCTATGAATAAAGACACTATGAATAAGATTTTTTTCACGTACTAAACATATCAAAAATAGTGCTAAAAAGGAAGTTAAATAGTCTTATGTTTTTGACTAAAAATTAAAACTGCCAAAATTACCCCGAAAACATTGGCTGCAATATCCCAGCTATCAAAGCTACGATGTTGAATGAGAGAGGAGCCTTGCACAAATTCTATTAAGATGCCCTGTGCAATACAAAGCGATGATGCCGTTAAAAAAGCGGCAGGAGTTTTTGTATTGAAAATTCTTAAAATCAGAAAAAACAACACGAAATACAAAACGGCATGAACGATCTTATCAAAATAGATTTTATCCAGCCAGTCTTCTTTGGGCAATGCGCTGCCTGGCAGGAAGCAAAGGAAAAAAATAATTCCCGACCATAAAATGGCGGGAATTGTTTTTGATATTTTATTTGTATTGTTCAACAGATTGCTTCGGTCGCAAAGACATGCCAGATTACCCAATCAGTGCCTGATAGCCTGCAGCATCAAACAGGGTAGCGATTTCATCAGGATTGCTGATTTTTATTTTCACCATCCAGCCTTCGCCGTAAGGGTCATTGTTCACCAGTTCAGGTTTGTCTTTCAGTGCTTCGTTAAATTCAATAACTTCTCCGCTTACCGGCAAGAACAAATCAGAAACGGTTTTTACCGCTTCTACGGTTCCGAAAATAGCATCTTTCGCAATGGTTTCGCCCACCGTGTCAATATCTACATAGATAATATCACCTAGTTCACCTTGTGCAAATGCGGTAATGCCCACGATTGCCGTGTCACCTTCTACGCGTAACCATTCGTGTTCTTTTGAGTATTTTAATTCTGCAGGAATATTCATTGTGTTTATTTTTTACGAAAATAAGATTTTTGCAGCAATTGTAATAAGATGTGCGGGAAATATTCAGAAGATTTCTCGCTTTGCTCGAAATGACATTAAGGTGTCAGTGAGAAACGGAAGGTGATGCCTCCGCGGTGTGTACGTGTCGGATAGGATGCCAATGTTGCCGGAGTGGTTCTGCGGAAATCGTAGAATACGCGAACGTTCAGCTTGTTATTGATGATATAATCAATGGTAGCTGCCAGTGAAATTGTTTTCTGTCCGCGGGTTGGCTCGGCAATATTCTGGTCCAGACGATAGTTGACGGTTTTATCATCTCGATATGAGAAATCGGCACGTAAATTAATATCGTTATTCAGCGTTATTCGTTTTCCTTTTATCTTAAACGGAATTTTGAATTTCGCCAGTTTATATCCCAATGCAGCCACATATTCTGTAGAACGTGTTTCCGTTAAGCGGTAATCCAGTAAACTCAGGCCCAGCGTTCTTGATTTTTTAAATTCGAAATTGGTAATCAAACTGTTTTTCCATGCGATTTCGATACCTAACAACGGAGACAATTGTTCTGTAATAGTTACTTGCGGGATGGAATAGTAGGAGTAATAATTTCCGGATAAGGAGTCGATGCGTTGCGGCACATAATACAAATCCTCATTGAAATATCCCGGTGTGTTCAGGTAGTTCAAATTCGTAATATACGAACCGATGCTGAATGTTGAATTGTATCCATGTGTGATATTGAAAGAGGTAAATAATTTTTTACCCCATTTTGTTTTTGCAAGTCCGTTGTAACTTATACGCCAGTTTGGCAACGGCATTGTTTTCAATGGATTTAAGCGCACACTGTTTGGGTTTTTACCCGTGTATGCCGCGATTAAAGACGGCACTAAGACATCCTGCGAGAATGGTCCGTAACCTTCTTTGAAGTTGGGAAGTTTAATGCTGTCGTTGATGTAAATAGTATCGGAGTTTGGATTGAGCCCGCCGAATTTTTCAGAATAGGTTGCGCGCAATTCCTGAAATTTATAGAACGCATTACTAAAATTATTTTGATCCACTTTTCCGAAAATTGTTTTCAGCATTAAGAACGACATAGACATATTTCCGTTTACCTGTGGAGTAAGGTGCTGGAATGGTGCTCCGGCAGAAGTAGTTTTAAAGAACTCAGAATACGTTTCACCTTTCGTTTTTTGTAATGAAATATCTACGCGTAAATCTCTGTAAGGCTCTAAAGAAACTTTCAGGTTGATGTTTTGCTGTTTGGTTTGAATAAACTGATAATTGATGGTGGTATCGCTTGATATCCATCCTTTTGCGGCAATTTTATTCAGCCAATTGGTGTCTTTCTGCGCACCAAATAAAAATCCTGCGCCGGGTGCTTGTTGTTTAAAATCCGCACCTAAGAGAAGCGGTGATGGTAGAAAGCCTGGTAATACGGTGGTGCGTTTTACATCATAACTGAATGAGGCACGTTGTAACATCATTAATGGTCGCATTATATAATCTAATGCCGGATTTGCGGGTTCCAGTAATTTGCGTTTATCAACTTTTAACTGACGCAGATCATTCTTTAGTTGTTTTTTCTCTGCCACCAGTTTTTTGATGTCTTCTTTTGTTTTCGAGGTGTCTTTTTCAGCTCTTTCTATATCATCAATTTTACGTTCGATGTCTTCCTTTTTCTTAATGATTTTAGTTTGAGCAGCGTTATCCAGTTCTTTATATTTTGAGAACGCATCTGCATATTCCTGTTTTGTTTTCTTGATGTCAGGTTGTGTGTATGGCTTTAAAAATTTAGATTTCTGGTATAAATTCTTAAAGTTAACATCTGCCGTTATCTGGTAATCCTGACTGTTGCGGATGGTGTTTCCTAAACTCGTTAATGCCAGAGGTGACGCCACCCATGAATAGGTAGCACCGTAACGGGCTTTCACATTAATCCAGTCCAAAGAAGGGAATAGCTGGAATGGTAAATTATAAGAAGCATTGAAGATATGGTCGTAGCCAACGTTTCTGCCGAATTTCCAGAAATTGCGGCGAACGGTATCTTTTTTCTCTTTGGTATCCAGCGCGCCAACAGGTTCATCAATACGGGCTTTGTTATTTGCCGTGAAATCTATGTTGATGGATTTTGTAAGGCTATATTTTACGCTCCAGAAACGATCCCATGTAAAATATTTATCGAAAGTGGGTTTGATTTCCAGATCATCACCGCTGATATTTCTTATTTTCTGATAACCGTACTGTCTGTTTATGTCTGTTCTGAAAGCAACAGAATTTGGTTTTAAGTTGATGTTGAATTCTTTAACAGGTTTTAGGTGAATACTGTTATTCTTAACTTTTTTAAAAGGCTGCCAGATTAAAGGTTTTGGTGAAAAATTCCATCCGATAGAACCTCTGTGTTTGCTGATAACTTCTTTTTCAATCACAGGATTTCTTCTGTCTGTTTGCGTAAAGGCATAGGTGAAATTGAAATTCTCCACGTCATATACACGTGGTTGTTTATCCGGATTGGTTCTTACTTTTTGTAAATTGGTTACGTTGATACTTTTGATGGTGGTTACGTCCTGAGCAACACGTTTAGTAGAATCTATCAGTTCTTTTTTTCTTGATTTCGATAAGGCATCATCTGTGTTGATGACCTCAAATTTATCTTTCAGTTTCACATCCATTTCATACGGATCATATTGCGGTGTGCTGATGGACTGAGAGAATTGTGTATATACCGGAATTTTTAATCCGGCTTTTTCAGGTAATAAATTTCCTAATTGTAAATTGGCGGCAATGTCATACTGGTAATAGTTGTCTCTGTATCGCTGATTCAGTCGTTGTTCCAAATCACCGAAACCGATCGTGTGAATATTGCCCGCCATTATGAGGTTTCCTAAGTTACCCAATTGCAAATCTACTCTGCCCAAGGCTGCCCAGCCGCCTTGTTCATCAAAACCTGACATGCGCAATTCATTCACCCAAACCTCTGCACATTTTGATTGTCCGTCATCACTAGCTTCATTTTCACCAATAATTCTTCTCGGATTTTTTACCCCAATCATAAATACGGAAGCAACCCCTAAGTCGGGATTTCCTTTTATACTTATTTTGTCGCCATTGCCCATTGTTACATTATATGGCAATATTTGAGAGGCACTGCTTTGGTTACGCAATTGTTTCACTTTGGTAAGACTATCCAGCAAGATATTCATCTGGTTCGAGTCCGGCCAGATTAACTTTCTGTCCGCATCACTCTCCGGATTATAAGTTCCGGGTTGCGTCACTTTTAACGGTATTTCGTATTCGTAGTAATTGTCCGTAAAGTCAGAACCAATACGAATGAACGCATGGATATCATTGTCCTTAATCGGGAACAAACCGCCTCGATCGCCCGGGTAATTTTCTGCGTGTGTAAATAGTTTGATGCGTTTGTAATTTCGCAAATCCAGATTGGTAACTTTAAAAACAGCACGTGCATCGCCATCCTGTAATTCACAAACCTGTAAGCTCATGGCCTGCTCATTTTGTAACGCGTTGTTATAACCGCTAATGTTTTGTTCGCGGTTGATACCGGGAGGAATAGCGTAAGGTATAGGTAAACGGCTGGAATTTTCCTCTACGCTTACAGAGGTTACGTTAAAGTCAATATTTGTAGTTTCGTCACCCGGCAATTGTTCGCCAGGGTTAGACAGTGATAAATCATATTTTCTCCATTGATTTCTTACCAAGCCGAATTGTGCAAAACGCATGGTCACACTGTCAGTGAAATCTGCCAGTACCATACGCACAAATCGAATGGAACGGAAGTCTGAAATATTTCCTACACGTGATTCGTATTCTTTAATTGGTATTTTTATCTGATACCAGTATGCATATTGATTGCCATCAATTAAAACTGAATCTTTACTGGCAACGTATGGAGAGGTGGATAAGAAGTTATTATCAAAAGGAATTTTGTACTGGAAATATTCTTCCGTTTCATTTAGCGTATTATCATTATTCAAATCTTCGTTATCGGGTTGAGTCTTAGAGTTTCCGTTTACATTACCGCTGTTAAGGTTGTTGGAAGAGTTTCCTTGTGTATTGGAAAAATCCTTGTAACGTGTAATTACTCCATCATCACCTACAAAACTGCCATCTCTGTTAAATTTGTAATTGTCTCCCGAAGGGTCGGTATTTGCTTTATCCAAAACAGTTGTATTTGAAACTACTGTAGATAATTTATTCAGGTAAGTAGAAAAATAATTCTTTTCTGCATCGTCATCTAAACCATCTAAACCAACATCTTGTTTTTTAATGACGTCGGGGTCTGCAT
>JADLAJ010000174.1 GCA_020848255.1 Chitinophagales bacterium | reverse complement strand
GCAAGAATTTAGAAGATTTCGGTGAGTATATTTTGCTGACCAATTTTTCAGGATATGTCCGGTTGTTTGCAGAATGGAATAATGTTGAAATTGTAGGGCAAGATAAGCCAATGCCAAATGCCACGGCTAATAATATTACGATTATCAATTTCGGAATGGGAAGCGCACTGGCAGCTACCATGATGGATTTATTGTCTGCTATTAAACCACAGGCAGCACTGTTTTTAGGAAAGTGCGGTGGCTTGAAAAAGAAAAATGAATTAGGTGATTTTATCTTGCCGATAGCGGCCATTCGTGGCGAAGGTACATCAAATGATTACTTCCCTGCAGAAGTGCCTGCTTTGCCTTCTTTTGCCCTCCAAAAAGCGATTTCTACCACTATTCGTGAACACAACCAGGATTACTGGACCGGAACGGTATATACCACCAACCGCCGAGTATGGGAACACGATGAGAAATTTAAAGAGTACCTGAGAACGATACGTGCGATGGCCATTGATATGGAGACAGCTACCTTATTTTCTGTGGCGTTTGCCAATGAAATTCCGGTAGGTGCCTTGCTGCTCGTTTCTGATCAGCCGATGATTCCGGAAGGGGTAAAAACGGAAGAAAGCGATAAAAAAATAACGACGAATTATGTGGATTCGCATTTGCAAATTGGCATTGATTCTTTAAAACAATTAATGAACAGAAGTACCACTATAAAACATTTGAGATTCGAAGATTAGAAGGTAATGCCCGGATTCTAAATTAGAAATTAACAATCCAGGATTCTAAGATTAGAGCTTACAAACCCAACATGTAAAAACTCTAAATGTATTTTATAAAGCCATCGTTTCCGCGGTGGCTTTTTTTATCCATAGAAATCCCAGCAGCAGCATAATACAGGTAACTATACAAACCCAGAATTCCACATCAAGCCTTGAAAGATGCTGGTATCCATAATATACATGTGTGATAAATGGAAATAAAGCCATTATTACATAAATCAGGTTGTTGTATTTATTTTTAGAAAACAGCATCCACCAGCAAGTACCATATGTAACGAAATAAATGCCATGCCACCAAAGGGGCTGATTGTCGCCCTCTATAACATAGTAAATATGTACGCCGATTGCAATAGCAAAAAAGATAGATAATAATATGTTGGCGAGCAGTTTCATTTAATTACCGTTTTCACCTCCAAACTCATCACTGTTTCTGAGTGCTTTATTGACGGCAATGCTGTTATTTAATTCAAATCCAAATAATAAAACCAGCGCATTCAGGTAAATCAGCATCATGATGACAATCATAATACCCAGGGAGCCGAAGAGCCGGTTGAAATTATTTAAATACGCCGTATAAAAGCGGAATCCGAAGGTCATCAATACCGAAAAAATAGTGGCAAAGGTAGCACCTGCAGAAAAGTAGCGGTATTTCTTTTTTACGGAAGGGCCGAAATAATAAATGAGTGCAATGATATTAAAGAAACTGAACAGGATTAAAATGATTTTCACCACCCGCAGGATAAATAAAGTCACCTGACTTTCCGTATGCAGCAAGCGCAGCATCAGCGTTAAAAATTCTTTTCCTTTTATGATGAATAATACGGCAATGATAATTTGTATACATACCAGAAACAAAATACGGATACTGGCCAGTCGTTTTTGCCACCAGTTTCTTTCTTTAAATGTGTGGTTCATTTTATCAAATGTCTTCATCATGGAATTGACACCATTGGAAGCGACAAACATGGCTAAAATAAAATTGACAGACAAAACCCCGCCGTGCTGTATACTGACAATATCTTTTATGGTATGTTCCAGAATAACAAATACGCCATTTGGTAAAACCACTTTCAACCCGTTCAGAATAATTATGTCGAAATGCTTGATGGGCACATACGGAATCATGGAAAAAAAGAAAATGATACTCGGAAATAAAGCAAGAATAAAATAGAAGGAAATAGAAGATGCCCTTATGGATAAATCATCATTTTTTACTTCCTCTCTGAATTTTTGAATAACATCATACACCGGAATACCTTCAAAACCTGGCAGTGTCAGGCGTTTCATCCTGTCCTGAAATCGTTCTGAGCGAACTAATCGTTTATATTTTTCTGTGGTATCCTGAATTGACATGTATTAGTCGTGAGTCGTGAGTAATAAGTTGTAAGTATAAATTTTCTAACAACCTTATAGCTAATAACATTTATCTTATATCTTGTGTGCAACCTTAAGCGTTTTGTCTTTCGCTTTTTTTTCTTCTTTTATTTTTTTTAATTCTTCTGTAAAAAAAGGTTTTAAATGTTCTAAGACAATTTCAGGTATATGACATCTTCGCAGAGAATCTTTTTTTACATACACAAAGGTAGTTTCACTGCTGGTAAGCAATTGCCCCTGCTGGTTGTAAATTTCACTGGTAAATATAATTTTCTTGTCCGGCCAGTCTTTAATGATGGTTTTGATATCCATTAGTTCATCATAACGTGCAGGACGGAAATATTTGATATTCATTTCTACCACCGGCATCGCAAATCCCAGCTCTTCTAGTTTTTTGTAAGAGAAATCATGTTTACGCATAGCCTCGGTTCTGCCAATTTCAAAGAATTTTGCATAATGCCCGTGATACACGATGCCTAATGGATCGCAGTCATGATAGCGTACACGTAGTTGTATGGTTTCCTCAAACATTAATTAATGAATATTGTGTTCGTTTAATGCTTTTTGATACTTTCTGGCATTTTCCAGATGCTGTTCCCACGTCTCCGCAAAATTAGAATAGCCTGAAAAATCTTCTCTTGCACAAAAATACAGATAATTATGCTCTTCTGCATTTAAAGTTTCGTCTATACTTTGCAATTCAGGCAGACAAATGGGGCCAGGAGGAAGTCCTTTATTGATGTAGGTGTTATAGGGCGACTGTATTTTTAAATCTCCGTTTAATACACGTCTGCTCACGCCCAGTTTCTTCAATGCATATAAAACGGTAGGATCTGCCTGCAGCGGCATGCCTATTTTTATTCTGTTGAGATAAACACCTGCAATAATGGGGTATTCGTCGTAATGCGTAGATTCCTTTTGTATAATAGATGCGAGAATAGTCACATCCGTAGGAGATAAGCCAATTGCCTGTGCTTTGCTTTTTCTTTTCTCTGTCCAGAATTTATTGTATTCCTTCAGCATTCTTTCTATAAACTGATGAGCAGAGGTATTCCAGTAAAATTCATACGTGTTGGCCAAAAAGATGGTCGGGAAGTTTTCTTCCGTTAAATCCAGTGAATCTAAAAAGTGCTGGTTGTTGAATGCCGAAAGCAATTCTTCCTTGTTGGCTTCTATCTGTACGGCAATCCGTTCTGCCAGTTGTTCTTTGTTTTGTATATTATTAAAGGTAAT
Organism: Chitinophagales bacterium; assembly: GCA_020848255.1. Classification (GTDB taxonomy): domain Bacteria; phylum Bacteroidota; class Bacteroidia; order Chitinophagales; family JADIYW01; genus JADJSS01. The sequence goes on along the minus strand of JADLAJ010000174.1, from coordinate 5,427 downwards.
TCTCACAGGATCCTGGCTTCCGCTGCGTAATTTGCGTACCAGAAATAGATTGCCGGAATTGTTGTTGATAATATACCTGCCGGGTTTCACTCGTTCATCGTAATGTAATTTCTTACAAACTATTTTAAATGTTTCCAAGTTTTTGATGATATGCTGCTCTTTTAGAGAAGTAATCACATTATTATACGTAGACCCGGTATGAATAAAGAAAATGTGCTGTTTTTTTGTATCGTTATCGACTACATTATCTGCAAAAAGGAGTTTGTAGGAGAAAATGAAGCCGGAAATGGCTAAAATGAGGACAATCAGTAGGAAAACCGTAATTTTTTTTTTCATTTTTGACATCAACTAAGTTATTGATTATTATAGAATTACAAATTTATAAAAAAAAATTTGAAGAAAAAACAAAAAAAAGTTAAACAACTAGTTGTAGAATACAAAAAGTTGTTTAACTTTGTGGTAGGGTTTTTATGTTTCTAGACTTTAGGGTCTTTCGGGTTTTGTGCAATGCAAAACCCGATTTTTTTTTGTCTATACTCGTCAATCAGCTTCTCAGCCTTTAATAAATGAATGTTTGTGATTTTCTTTGCAGAAAATAGTTAGTTTTAGTTTTTATGTTTAAAAAGTTAGTTTAGTTCCCAATAGATAAGCGTTCTTACTTCTTATCTGATACAAAGATGCAACGATACTTGCTAAGTACATTTACGTATTTTTTTTTTTGGTGACATCAATTTTAAATTAAATAAAATTGTAAGCTATTGATAATCAATAAAGATTAATTTTATTTAATATCTATAAGTGACTAAAAAAGCACCAAAAGCAGGTAGTATTTAACCTGTTTTTAGTGTAGTTTTTTAAAATAAAGTGAAAATTCTAGCGCAACACCTGTTTATTTGGCATATGCTTCGATTGGAAGGCAGGTGCAAACCAGATTTCTGTCGCCATAAGTATTGTCTATTTTTGCAACACTTGGCCAGAATTTAGCCTGTTTTACGTATTCTAAAGGAAATGCAGCCTTTTCTCTGCTGTAGCAATGATTCCAGTCATTGGCAACCACTTCATGCACTACATGCGGCGCATTTAAAACAGGGTTATCCTGTTGCGTTGTGATTCCATTCGTGATATCGTCCAGTTCTTTACGGATAGCAATCAAGGCCTCGCAGAATTTATCCAGTTCTTCCTTGCTTTCGCTTTCCGTTGGCTCTATCATCAGTGTACCGGGAACAGGAAATGCAACGGTAGGTGCGTGGTAACCGTAATCCATCAAGCGTTTAGCAATTTCTACCGCATCAATGCCGGTATCTTTTTTAAACGGACGGATATCCATAATGAATTCGTGTGCAACACGACCATTAGCGCCCGTATATAAAATCGCATAATGCGGTTCGAGTTTTGCTTTTAAATAGTTTGCATTTAAAATAGCATATTTAGTAGCATTGGTAATGCCTTCACTGCCCAGCATTTTATTGTAAGCATAGGATATCAGTAAAATGGCTGCGCTGCCAAATGGTGCCGCAGAAACAGCTGAAATGGCGTTAGCCCCACCTGTTTTTACCAATGGATTAGAAGGCAGGAATGGTGCTAATTCAGCTGTACAGCAAATAGGGCCCATGCCCGGTCCGCCGCCGCCGTGCGGAATCGCAAATGTTTTATGTAAATTGATGTGATTCACGTCAGCGCCAATAGATGCAGGAGAAGTCAAGCCAACCTGTGCATTCATATTCGCACCATCCATATACACTTTACCACCAAATTTATGAATGGTATCACAGATTTCAATAATGGTTTCTTCAAATACACCGTGTGTAGACGGATAGGTAACCATCAAACAAGATAAATTAGCCGCATGTTGTTCCGCTTTCAATTTCAAATCTGCCACATCAATGTTTCCTTCCGCGGTGGTTTTTACCAGCACGATTTCCATACCAGCCATGGCAGCACTTGCCGGATTGGTACCATGTGCGGAAGTCGGAATCAAGGCCACATTTCTGTGCGTATCACCGCGTGAAATATGATACGCTCTGATGACCATTAAGCCTGCGTATTCGCCTTGTGCGCCTGAATTGGGCTGTAATGACGTTGCCGCAAAGCCAGTAATATTGGATAACTGATCTTCCAGTTCTTTAATAATTTCTAAATATCCTGTAGTTTGCTCTGTCGGCTGAAACGGATGCATGTGTGCAAACTCTGCCCAGCTCAAAGGAACTAATTCCGTGGTAGCATTTAATTTCATAGTACAACTGCCCAGCGGAATCATCGAGAAACCAAGCGATAAATCTTTTGCTTCCAGGCGTTTGATGTAACGCAGCATTTCCGTTTCAGAATGATAGGAATTAAATACTTCATGTGTTAAGTAATCAGAAGTACGCTGTAATACTTCCGGAATTTGTAAAGCAGGATTTTCTAAATAAGATGAAGCATAATTAGCTGCAATCGCTTCTGCAAAAATAGCCGCAACTTTTTCTACATCCTGTTGTGAAGTCGTTTCATCCAAAGTAACCTGAACGCTTCCATCTTCATTAAACCGGAAATTATAACCATGCTTTTCAGCAATCGTTTTGATTTCGGCAACCTTTCCTTTTGCATCCACTTTAATAGTGTCGAAGAAATAGGTATTCTGATTGCCGAAGCCCAGTTTCTTTAATTCATTGGCTAAAGCCACTGCTTTATTGTGTACGTTTAAAGCGATAGTTTTAATACCTTCTTTTCCGTGATATACTGCATACATACTTGCCATAATGGCCAGTAATGCCTGTGCAGTACAAATATTGGAAGTTGCTTTTTCACGTTTGATATGCTGTTCTCTGGTTTGCAGTGCCATACGCAAGGCACGGTTGCCATGTTTGTCTACGGAAACACCGATTAAACGACCGGGAATCAGACGAACGAAGTCTTCTTTGCAGGCAAAGAAGGCCGCGTGCGGACCGCCAAAGCCCATGGGTACACCAAAGCGTTGTGAATTACCTACCGCAATGTCAGCACCTAATTCGCCTGGTGATGTCAGTAAGGTTAAACTTAGGATATCACAGGCTAAAACACTGTATACTTCTTTTGCTGCACAGGCAGCGATTGTTTGCTTATAGTCTTCAACAGAACCGCTGCCATTTGGATATTGTAATACCACAGCGAAGAATTCTTCAGTAGGAGAGAAGGTTTTGTAATCATCCACCACTACTTCAATGTTTAAAGGCAACGCACGGCCTTTCACCACATCAATCGTTTGCGGGAAGGTGTTTTTATCAATAAAGATTTTATGTGCCTGTGCTTTGTTTTTTGCTTTATTTCTTACTTCGTAAAACACATGCATGGCTTCTGCTACTGCCGTTCCTTCGTCTAACAAAGAAGCATTGGCAATTGGCAAACCTGTCAGGTCGCTGATCATCGTTTGATAATTCAACAAGGCTTCCAGTCGGCCCTGTGCAATTTCTGCCTGATACGGCGTGTATTGTGTGTACCAACCCGGATTTTCAAAGATGTTTCTCTGAATAACTCCCGGTGTAATGGTGCCGTAATAGCCTAAGCCGATATAGTTTTTGCGAACTTTATTTTTTGCCGCCTTCTCTTTCAGCAACTGTAAATACTGATACTCTGTTTGAGGAGCACCAATATTCAATTCATGTTTTAATCGTATGTTGGCCGGAACCGTTTCATCAATCAACTGTTCTAAAGATGAAACTCCGATGGTTTGTAACATGGAAGGTAAATCTGTTGCTCTGGGGCCGATGTGGCGGGCTTGAAATTCGTTTTGCATTGGGGGTAAAATTAAAGTGCCTAAATATACGACAGTTCGAAACGATTTTTGTTTTAAGAAATTGTATGTGTGGAAAAGTGTTCTGCGACTGTTGAGAATAAGTGCGCAAAATCAAAGGATTAACTCAACAGTATATCGAATGCCGTTTATTTCAGCGCTTTCTTTTTCTTTTAATCCGAGTAATTTTGCACCCAAAGGAGATTGCGGGGAGATAGCAATAACGGGAATGTTGTCAATTATACTTTTACCCAAAGCTACTGCGAGAAAAAAGTAACCTCTGTCTGTTTTAATTAAACTGCCTCTGATAATCGAAGCTGTTTTTTGAAGGATATCTATGCGTTCCAGTTGTGCTTTCTGTTCGCTTGCTTCTTTAAATTTAGTGCGTGTGTTTTCCTGCTCTATCTGCAGCATGGCTAAAGCCGTTTCGTGTTTATCGCCGGCAGTACTTTTCGTTTCGTTTTTGGCGCTGTCACTGAGTTCGTTCAATGTCTGTTGCAAGGCATTGATTTTTTCATTCAATGCAGCAACATAGTGCTGATATACTTTTTGTTTGAAGTCCAAAAGGATGTTGTTTAAAATAGATGCTGAAACAAGTTCAGCATGACATTCCGGTTATTTTAAGAATTTTTTCCGAACACTTCATTCGATTGCTGTGATACGCGGATAAACGTAGTGCATTTCGAAACATCCTTCAGGGTGCGTGCGCCGATATAAGTACAGGTAGAACGAATGCCGCCTAAAATGCTTTTGATCGTATTGTTGACATCACCACGATATTTTACAGCAACCGTTTTTCCTTCAGAAGAACGATAACCTGCCACCTCTCCGTAATATTTGTTCATGGCCGTTTCAGAACTCATGCCGTAAAATACTTTGTATTGTTCGCCGTTGATGGTTTGCAATTCACCATCCGATTGCTCGTGACCTGCCAACATACCACCCAGCATCACAAAGTCCGCGCCGCCGCCAAATGCTTTTGCCACATCGCCGGGTACCACACAACCGCCATCAGCAATGATTTGTCCGCCCACACCATGTGCCGCATCGCTGCATTCAATCACGGCAGAGAGCTGCGGATATCCAACACCCGTTTGAATACGCGTAGTACACACCGAACCGGAACCTATGCCCACTTTCACGATATCTGCACCGCGCAAAATCAACTCTTCCACCATTTCACCCGTAACGACATTACCTGCAATAATTATTTTATCGGGATACTTATCCCGGATGCGTGCCACTACAGAAGCAAAGCGCTGTGTATAGCCGTTTGCCACATCCAGGCAAATGAATTTGAAATTTGGAATGGAAGCATGCACTTTAGCCAGATAATTTATATCATCTTCTTTGATGCCACAGCTGATAGCAGCAAAATCAGCGGCATTCGTTTGAAACAAAGGCTGTAATAATTCTACCGGATAAAACTTATGCAGACAGGTAATGATTTTATGCTGTGCGAGCGCTTTCGCTATTTCTACCGTGCCTACCGTATCCATGTTGGACGCCATTATCGGAACACCTTCCCAAACTTGCTGTGAATTCTTAAATGTAAATTTTCTCGTTAAGTCTACTTCTTCTCTGGATTGCAGGACGGAGCGTTTCGGGCGAAACAACACGTCTTTGTAATCTAATTTTATTTCCGTTTCAATTCTCATAATGCTTAAAAATAAGAGATT
>JADLAJ010000173.1 GCA_020848255.1 Chitinophagales bacterium | reverse complement strand
TCCCTGTCCCCATCATTAAATTTGCTGACCGTAACGTTGTGGAATGGTGGAAGCAATACAATCACGATTTCAAACGCCTGCAGTACGGAGCACAGGTAAACTGGGGAAATATTTCCGGCAGAAATGATGTGCTGCAGATGGGCATCAGCTTTGGCTTTGCGCAAAGATTGGATATTGGCTATTCCATTCCTCAGTTCAATAGAAGAAAGGAGCAGGTTGGATTATCTATTTTTTACACCATGCTGCGCACCAAACGTATCGCATTTAATACAGTGGATGACAGACTTGCTTTCATGGATTTAGGCAAATCCTGGCAGCTGCAAAAAATAGAAATTACACCACAGATTTCCTATCGCCGTCAGATTCACAACACGCATTATTTTACGACAGGATACGGACTTTCAGCCATCAGCGATTCTGCTTTTCACGCAAATCCCAATTATTTTCTAGGTGATAAAAGACAGCAGTATTTTAAAATCGGATACACCTTTGTTGCCGATTACAGAAACGTCAGAAGCTATCCGACAGCTGGCTGGTTTGCGTCCGTCAACTTTATGAATTACGGATTAGGTTTCATGAAAACACGTATGACCACGTTAGGGTTTCAATTGAGTAAATATATTCAATGGAAAAAACATCCGAGATTTTCTGCTGCTGCAATGATTAAATGGCAGTTCTCCTGGCCTTTAAAACAACCTTATAATTTACAATACATCAAATCATTCGGGTATGAGGAAAATGCCATAAGGGGCTATGAATTAAATGTAATAGACGGGCAGCATTTTCTATTGTTTAAAAATGAGTACCGCTTTCGTGTGTTCAGTTTTCAGCTGAGTAAAATTCAGAAATTTAAAGGCAAGAATGCAGGAATACTAAATTCTTCATTGGCGTATCTGCCACTCAATTTATACCTCACGGCCTATTTTGATGCGGGATATGCGTGGGACCGCTATTTTACGGAAAACAATCAGTATAAAAATAAATGGCAGTTCGGATACGGGATGGGACTCAACTTCGTTACCTTCAATTCCAAATTGTTTCGCATAGAATATAGCGTAAACAGATATTTGAAGAAAGGAGTATATTTACATTTCGAACAACCGATTTAGGGATAAGTAATAAGGCGTAAGTAATAAGTAAATAATTCAACTCTTATAACTTTCTCTTACTACTTATAACTTTTAACTTACGACACATGACCATAGGAATTTACAGCCGTGTTTTTAAGGAAGAGCATACTCCGTATGTGCTGGAATTAATTGCACAGCTTTCTAAAAAAGAAATTCCGTTTCTCATTTTTGATGAATACTACAAAGCCATCAAAAAGCATTTGCCGAAACATAAAATCGCCACATTTAAAAATCACCACGACGTTAAAAAAAATATTGACCTGCTGATTACGCTCGGCGGCGACGGAACTTTGTTAGACACCTTGCATCTGGTGCGCGACAGTGAAATTCCGGTGGCGGGGATCAATATGGGCAGACTGGGTTTTCTGGCGGATATTCATAAAGAAGCCATCAGGGAACTAATCGAGTCGATAGAACAAAATACCTATTCCATAGAAGACAGAACGCTGATCAGTGTGGAAACCAACAAGCCGGTTTTTGGCGAAGTGAATTACGGGTTGAACGAATTTACGATTCACAAAACCGATTCGTCTTCGATGATTGTGGTGCATGTTTATCTGAACGGTGAGTTTTTAAATTCGTTCTGGGCAGACGGGCTGATTATCGCCACGCCGACAGGCTCCACGGCGTACTCGCTGAGTTGCGGCGGACCGATTGTGTTTCCTACGTCCGGTACCTTTGTGTTGACGCCCGTGGCGCCGCACAACTTAAACGCACGTCCTATCATTATCGCAGATAATACCGTACTTTCCTTTGAAGTGGAGTGCCGCAGCAATAATTTTTTATGTTCCATTGATTCGCGTTCCATCAATGTAGACAATACTTACCAGCTGGCGGTACGCAAAGCCAATTTTACCTTCAAATTGCTGCGTATGCCCGAAAGTTCTTATCTCAACACCTTACGCGAAAAGTTGAACTGGGGTGAAGATTCGAGGAATAGTTAACCCCTTGCTGTCATTTCGAGCGCAACGAGAAATCTTGCTGTGGAATTCTGTGCAATTTTTATTTTTTACGCTATATTTATATGAATATATAATTGATGAGGCTAGATAAAAATTACGAAAATTAAACACATAATGATGACATATAACATTAATGATTTCCTATCCATTAACCAACTAAAAAACGGTCGCTTTCGATTAAATCATGATATAACTAATAGGGATAATGCTTATAAAACGCTTCATTTATTGGGCTTCCGTAAAACAAGATTGGATAAAAAGTCTATTTATTATAAAAGAGAAGAAACGGTTTTAAGACCTGTAGATATTTACGACCTTCAAAATGCGTTTGAGGATTTTCTTCAAACTGCTGATTTTGAAAATATCCCTTCTAATATGGAACGCTCAGAGCTTATTAACTGGCTTTATGATAAAGAACCAATTAAGAAAAATTGTTTTTCAGAAGGGCATATATGGGAAGATTTAACAGAGAAAGAGACACATGAATTACAAATGCTAACAAATGCGACCTATAAAAAAATATTTGAAACTCAAGAACTGATTTCAAAGCTAAAAGAGTGGAATTTTGTTAAGACAATTGATAGTTTGGGAAGTTTTTGCAAAGGCAATCCATTATACTATAAATCTTTAGGAAGTAAAAAATATCTTGTTTTTAATCATTACAATTCTGAATATAAAGATAATGATGGATTTGATTGTTGGCTTGCAACTTTTAATAAAGACAAAGAGATAGGATTAAAGAGACCAACGGATAACCAAAGCATACAATTAAGTTTTAATATTGATAGAGATTTTATACTTATCAAAAACTACTTAAATTGAAAAGAATTAGTTAAAATTTAATTATCTATATCACAAGGAATAAGAAATGTTTGACAGAACAACTTTTAAAAACGGGTGCAAAATGTTCATGACAGACTGTAGTGAACAACAGATTGATGAATATGTCGATTTTATAGAAAAAAAGCATAGTACTATTAAATCTGGAGAAAATATTGTTCATCTTGAATATTTTGGAAGATTAATTGGAGATAACGATATCGCAAATATTGAAAAGATTTTATTAAAATCTGATTTGGAGCTAAGTCACTACGACAAAACAGGAGATATTAATGCATGCCTAGAAGATTTTGCAATTCAGGTTGGATTGTTTTTAAATGAGAAAACTTGCCAAGATGTTTTGTTAGGAATTGGAATAAATGCATTGTGGGATGCAATTAAGCAAAGCACTTTTTATGTTTGGAAAACAGTAAGAAATAAAACAATAGAAATAGTTTCAACCTCTGAAAGTAGACATGTAAAAATAAATTGTGGAATTAAAATGTCGTTTGATAAAAATACAAAATTTGACTTCAAGATTGACGGTGAATTTACAGAAGAGATTGCTCTTAAATCAATAGATAAAATACTAGAATTCTTGAAAGAAGTAAAGACTAACTATAACCAAGATGTAAAACCAGTTGATTTTGTTGTCTATGATAAAGAAAAGGATAAATGGATTATTATAGACGTAAATAAAGAAATCAGGAAAAAGATGTCTAACCTTAAAGAAACGAGGAATCAAAAATAAAAAAACTCTCCAGAGTCTCACGTAGTGGACTCTGCGGAAGTTCAATACCTCAGAATCCTTTTCAAGAGACGCTGTTTGGAAATCAGATCTAACCTTTTATAGTCTTTGTTCGTTTTCAACTTTTTATTTTCTCACTACAAAATCGTACATTGTATTCCGAAATAGAATTCGGAATAAATCGTCAATTAAAATGTGTGGAATTGCAGGGGCATACTCGTTTAAACATAAAATCGTAGAGCAACAATGGCTGCAGAATGCCGCCACTTCTTTAAATAAACGCGGACCGGATAATCAGAATTTTGTTACTATCGGAAGTGCTTCGCTGGTGCATGCGCGCTTATCCATCATTGATACCTCCGTTGGAGCCAATCAGCCTATTTACGATGAGTCAGACAGATACGCCATTATCTTCAACGGCGAGATTTTCAATTTCCAGACCATCCGTGAAGAGCTGCTGCAAAAGGGCGTGCAATTCAAAACACACTCCGATACCGAGGTGTTGCTGTATGCCTACATACATTTCGGAGAAAGTTTCCTGCATAAGCTCAACGGCTTTTTCGCCTTCGCCATCCACGATAAAGAAACCGATGCTCTGTTCATTGCCTGCGACCGTTTCGGTATCAAACCTTTGTATTATTATAAAAACGAAGATTACTTTTTCTTCGGCTCCGAACTGAAATCCATTTTGCAATTTCCCGTCAAGAAAGAAATCAACTGGAGTTCAGTGAGCCTGTATTTTCAGCTCAATTACATTCCCGGCAAAAATTCCATCTTCAAAAATATTCAGAGACTTGAACCTGGACACAATATCACCATTCAAAACTCACAATTCACCATTCAGAAATGGTATTCGATTCCGTACAATGCGCTGGCAGCCGAACAAAATCAGCTGACGTATGAAGAACAGAAGAAAAAGCTGGTAGAGCTGATGGACGATTCGGTGCGCCTGCGTCTGATTGCCGATGTGCCATTGGGTGCATTTTTAAGTGGAGGTATCGATTCGTCGGTGGTGACCGCCATGGCAGCGCGCCATACCAATAATCTCAATACGTTTTCCATAGGTTTTGAAGGCAATGATTTTTTTGATGAAACGCCATATGCGAATCTGGTGGCGAAACACTTCAAGACCAATCACACCGTTTTCAAATTAAAAAACGATGATTTATTTGAAAGCTTACATGAAATATTAGAGTATACCGATGAACCTTTTGCAGATTCATCTGCCTTGCTGGTAAATATTTTATCTAAGTTTACACGCAAGCATGTAACCGTAGCATTATCGGGCGATGCGGGCGATGAATTATTTGCGGGCTACAATAAGCACTATGGAGAATGGCAAACGCGCAGCAACAGCTGGCAGGCGAACATCATTCATTTGCTGCAGCCCGTTTGGGAGAAATTG
>JADLAJ010000172.1 GCA_020848255.1 Chitinophagales bacterium | reverse complement strand
TATTGTTCAATATCTTTTTCCAGTAAATTCAATAATATCGCTTTGCGCACTACCGAATTCCAGAACACCATGTCGTGGTCAGTGCCTTTGCCGAATATTTTTATCTTATCTAAATTATTCGCCGTAATATCTGCTGATTTTCTGCCAATCAGAATATTGATAACATTTGGAATATTGACACGTTCATTCGTGTCTGCCACCACCTGCAATGCCAGTTTTATTTCGTCTTTGGCTTCAAACTGTTCTTTCGGATGCAGACAATTATCGCACTTACCGCAGTTTTGCATTTCTTCGCCAAAATAATGCAGCACGAATTTCTTACGGCATTCTCCGCTTTCACAATAAGCCTCCACTTCACTTAATTGCATCACCGCAATTTCTTTTTCTGCAACAGACTTTTCTTTATTAGACAAAATGAATTTTTCGAACTTATGAATTTCTTTCGGAGAAAAATAGGCAATACAAATCCCTTCCAATCCATCACGGCCCGCACGGCCTGTTTCCTGATAATAGTTCTCCAGCGATTTCGGAATATCAAAATGTATCACGAAACGTACATCCGGCTTATCGATACCCATTCCGAAAGCAATCGTCGCCACAATTACATCCACATCTTCCATCAGGAACTGATCCTGACGCTCACTGCGCACATTTGAATCCAACCCGGCATGGTAGGCCGCCGCATTGATGCCGTTGACCTGTAAGACTTCCGCTAACTCTTCTGTTGAATTTCTGCTCAGACAATAAATGATACCCGATTTATTGCCGCCTTTTTTTATGAATTTTATAATGTCTTTTATCGCGTCCTGTTTACTCGGCTTCGGACGAATTTCGTAGTATAAATTATCACGAAGGAAAGAAGAAATAAAAATCTCCGGATCTTTCATGCCCAATGTCTTCACAATATCTGATTGTACTTTTGGTGTTGCTGTTGCGGTTAATGCTACAATAGGAATATTATCTTCAATTTCATTCAGCATACCTTTTATCTTGCGGTATTCCGGTCTGAAATCGTGGCCCCATTCCGAAATACAATGCGCCTCATCTACGGCAACAAATGAAATCTTGATGGTTTTTAAGAAGTCAATATTTTCCTGTTTCACCAGCGATTCCGGCGCTACATACAATAACTTGCATTTTCTGTTAGTAATGTCTTTTTTTACCTGAGTAATTTGCGCCTTATTCATTTGCGAATTAATGAAGTGCGCAATATTATCCGTACTGCTGTATCCTCGGATTAAATCCACCTGATTTTTCATCAGTGCAATTAATGGGGAAACAATAATAGCAGTTCCTTCCGATATGATGGCCGGCAACTGGTAGCACAATGATTTGCCGCCGCCGGTTGGCATGATGACGAATGTATCTTTTTTAGAAAGTATACTTTCTATAATAGCCTGTTGATTTCCTTTAAATTTTTCAAATCCGAAATACTCTTTTAACGCGCCTGTAATGGAAACTGGTTGTATGCTCATAAAAATAAACTGTGTTAGAATAAAAACGTTCCCGCAAAAGGAGAACGCAATTACAACTTTAATATACTCAAAAATACCGAAAAAGGTCCGTTTTTAAGTGTTAAAATTGTTTATGTAACTTTTAATTAATTGTATAGTTTTATTAGTGTTTTCGGGACTCTTGATGTAAATCAACAACCCAAACAAGGGAAGTGGTTTTGAGTATCTTTTTTGACCATCTATTTAATTATCTTTGTAATTGATTATGAATAAAAATACATATGCAGCAATTATGGCGGGTGGCATTGGAAGCCGCTTTTGGCCTGCCAGCAGAACTGCAAAATCCAAGCAGTTTCTGGATATATTAGGTACCGGAAGAACGCTGATACAGGCAACTTATGACCGTTTTCTGAAGATTTGCCCTAAAGAGAATATTTTCATCCTGACCCATACCGATTATATTGATTTAGTGAAACAGCAATTGCCTGATATTACGGATGAGCAAATCTTAACAGAGCCGGCACGAAAAAACACCGCGCCTTGTATCGCTTACAGTGCTTTCAAAATCAATAAGTTAAACCCGGATGCGAACATAATCGTTGCTCCTTCAGACCATATTATTTTAAATGAACCTGAATTTGTGAGGATTGCAGAGTTGGCCGTTGATTTTGTATCCAAAAACAATGCATTAGCCACATTGGGCATTCGTCCTACACGTCCTGATACCGGCTATGGTTACATTCAGTATTTTGAAGATGAAACTTCAGAAGGTATTCATAAAGTAAAAACATTTACCGAGAAACCTGAGAAAGAAGTGGCTAAACAGTTTTTAAAAAGCGGTGACTTTTTATGGAACGGCGGTATTTTCATCTGGAATGTTAAAAGCATTTTATCTTCTTTAGAAAAAAATCTGATTCAGGTGTACGATGCCTTTGTGGAAGCAGAACCGGATATTTTAACACCAAATGAAAAAGACGCGGTAGAAAAAGCTTTCATCACCTGCCCGAGCATTTCCATAGACTACGGTATTATGGAGAAGGCTAATAATGTATACACGCTGCCCTCCAGTTTTGGTTGGAGCGACCTGGGTACCTGGGCCTCTTTATACGAAGAAAAAGAAAAAGACTACTTTAATAATGCGGTGAATGGCAATAATGTAGTCGTGTATGATTCTAACAATAATATCATCAATGTCCCGGATAAAAAACTGGTGGTCATTCAGGGCCTGGAAAACTTTATTGTGGTAGATACGGATGATGTATTGTTGATTTGCAGCAAGGACGAAGAACAGCGTATCAAAGAATTCACACACGATATTAAAATGAAAAAAGGCGAAAAATATCTGTAGTCATCAGTAATAAGTAATAAGGATTAAGTACATAAATAAGGTATTTTACATATCTTCATTTCAAATTCTCAAAAATCTACCTTCTAAATTGAACTTATGGCAAATTTATTCGCAAAGAAAACCCTTGAGCTTATATTAAAAGAATCTTCGGAAACGGGAGAACACACCCTGAAACGTACGCTGGGTTCTGCTGCATTGCTGGCATTAGGAATAGGCGCTATCATTGGCGCAGGTATTTTTGTCCGTACCGCTGCAGCTGCCGGTAACCACGCAGGTCCGGGCGTAATGTGGTCGTATGTGATTGCCGGTATCGGCTGTGCATTTGCCGGATTATGTTATGTGGAATTTGCTTCCATGATTCCCATTGCTGGCAGTGCTTACACATATTCATATGCTACCATGGGCGAGTTTGTTGCCTGGATTATCGGCTGGGATTTAATTTTAGAATACGCCCTTGGTGCTGCCTGTGTGGCAATCGCCTGGTCCGAATATCTCAATAAATTCTGTGAACATTATTTTGGATTTTCGATACCGTACGCGTTTTGCCATTCGCCGTTTCAGGCAGAAATTATAAACGGTGCGGCAACGGGTGTACATGGTATTATCAATATTCCGGCCTTATTTATATTGGGAATCTTGACGCTAATTTTAATTCGCGGCACACAGGAATCTGCAAATTTTAATTCGGTGATTGTTGTGGTGAAAGTGGTGATTGTTATTATTTTTATTGCAGTGGGTTGGCAGTTCATCAATCCGGTTAACCATGTACAAATTGTACCGGAAAACACCGGAGCGGTTGGCTTGTTCGGCTGGCACTGGGATGGCGTTTACGGCTGGAGCGGTGTATTGCAGGGCGCAGGAATTGTATTCTTCGCCTATGTTGGTTTTGATGCCGTTTCTACTGCGGCACAGGAAGCAAAAAATCCGCAGAAAGGTATGCCGATTGGTATTTTAGGTTCTCTGGCATTTTGCACGGTATTGTACATTTTGTTTTCATATGTATTAACGGGCGTTGCCAACTATAAAGATTTCAGCACTACAGGCCCAGGCCACGAAGCAGCAGTAGCATATGCCATTACGCATTATATGCCGGGCTATGAATGGTTTGCCGGCTTAATTACCATCGCTATCCTTGCAGGTTTTTCTTCGGTAATCTTAGTGATGTTGTTAGGGCAGTCGCGTGTGTTCTTCTCTATGTCTAAAGATGGCTTACTTCCAAAAGTATTTTCTGAAGTACACCCAACCTTTAAAACACCCGCAAAAGCAAATGCATGGTTATTCTTCCTGGTGGGAATTTTTGCCGCATTTGTTCCCGGAGATATCGTAGGTGATATGACGAGTATCGGAACCTTGTTTGCATTTATATTAGTATCTGCCGGTGTCATTATGATGCGCAAATCAAATCCGGATGCGGTTCGTCCGTTTAAAACACCGTTGGTACCATTGGTACCCATCTTAGGAATTTTAGTTTGCGGATTTATGATTTTCGGATTGGGATGGGAAAACTGGGCACGTTTAGGTGGCTGGTTATTACTGGGTTTTGTAATCTATTTCGGATACAGTAAAAATCACAGCAGAATTAATAACCCCGGAAAATATTCAAGAGAACATCCCGGAGGGATTGTAAAATAAAGTAAAGAAAAAAGAGGGTGATTTAAAAATCACCCTCTTTTTTTATCCGCAACAAACTAAATTATTCCTCGCTAAACGGTAATGCCGCTTTTAATTTAGAATGTAATTTCTCATTATAACTTTCCAGTAAATAATTGAAGTAATTTTTGGTGGCCTTGCTTAAGCAGGAAATGTAGACATTCAGTCGGTACTGAATTTCATCCTGCAAAATATTAATCAAGGGCAATGCATCCAGGTAGTTGGTCGTGTTTGCCTTTATTCTTTCATAATGATTTTCGATAGAAATATCCAGTGATTCTAAAGTCTTCTTTCCTTTATTATATAAAGAATAATACACCTTCTCCATATCAAAATCAAAATCGGTGGTGTTGGGAAACTGTTCTTTCACCATATCCGGTAAATCATAAATCAATCCTTTTTCCATTTGTATTTCTCGTTCATACAAATGTTCCAGGAATTTCTCCGGATTGATAAACACATCGCGCCAGTCGATATAATCCTGCCACAACCCTAAA
Organism: Chitinophagales bacterium; assembly: GCA_020848255.1. Classification (GTDB taxonomy): domain Bacteria; phylum Bacteroidota; class Bacteroidia; order Chitinophagales; family JADIYW01; genus JADJSS01. The sequence goes on along the minus strand of JADLAJ010000172.1, from coordinate 1,455 downwards.
CGGCGTGCATTGTTTCCTAAGTCAATTACGGTAAAATGGTTTTTTGTCGGCAAACGTCTGCTGCCTCGTCCAATCATCTGGTGATACAAGGTTAGTGAACGCGTAGCTCGATTTAATATAATACACTCTACTGTCGGTTCATCAAAACCGGTAGTTAAAATTCCAACCGATGTTACAATAGCATCCGGCGTATCTTTCAGCCACTGCAGCACTTCTTTTCTGTCTTGTTTATTGCTCGTACTATCCAAATGTCGAATTGCAACTCCCTGATCGCTTAGAAACTTTTCTACGGATTTAGAAGTGGCAACGGATGAATTAAAAATCAGTGTTTTTTTGCCTAATGCTTTTTCTTTGTAGGCGCGCAATAATTTTTCATGCATATCAAAATGCATGTAAATTCTGTCGAGAGAACTTACCGTGTAATCACCATCAATACCCACTTTCAAGCCTCCTAAATGCACATCGTATGTATACGTTGTGGCATCACTCAGATAACCTTTGGAAACGAGTTCTTTGATAGAATCGCCGATGATGAGTTTTTTATAATTCTGTGATAAAGGCAAATTCTGGTTGGAACTCAGCGGTGTTGCCGTAACTCCTAAAATAATTGCCTTTCGGAAATAGTGAAATATTTTACGGAATGAATTATAATGCGCCTCATCCACAATTACCAGGTCAATATCCTGCAAATATTCTTCATCATCTTTTAAGCGGTTGTTCAGTGTTTCCACCATCGCCAGAAAACATAAATATTCCTGCTGATCCGGAATTTCTTCCACTTCGCTGGTAATTAATTTGCAGTGAATCCCAGCTTCTTCCAAAGCATTTGCCGTTTGTTTCAGCAACTCAATACGGTGCGTTAAAATCAAAATTTTCTTTTGATGTTCTTCGATGTATTTCCTGGAAATCTCGGAAAATATGACGGTTTTTCCACCACCCGTAGGCAATTGAAATACGATGTTTTCACGCTTTTCATTTTCGTGCAAATGATCGAAAATACGTCTGATGTATTCTTCCTGGTACGGATATAATTGCTTCGCCGTTTCGGCGCGTTCTTTAATGCCTGTTATCTTCATGTATAGTTCTTAGTAGTTATGTCTCAAAATCTATACCAATACAAAAATGATATTTTAAAACACATAGAACCATAGTTATTCTAAAATAAATCCGAAGGATTTCTATGCAATCTATCTGTTTTCATTTTTGATGCTCTTTCCAAAAAAAAGAGATTCAAAGAAAAGAATAAATTCTTTGATAGATGCTGAATCCAAAAAAACTATGTGCCTATGTGTTTTAATTTCTGTTAGTAATTTTTTGCGAACTGCGCAATATACAAATTTTAATGCAAGTAAAAAAGAAGAAGTGTTATAAAATCATGTCTTTGTAAGAAAGAAAGGTGGAAAACCCTTTTTGCTGAAAATAAGAGGTAATCATTTCCGGTGATTCATCGCTGGC
>JADLAJ010000171.1 GCA_020848255.1 Chitinophagales bacterium | reverse complement strand
TTTGCCAAAAGAGAATTTAAAAGCGAAACAAATATTGACCTAATTGTTACCAATACTTCATCGCTTTTTGACGAATGGAACAAACTTTATGAACTATCAAACAAAGGAGTTCATAGTGACCCACATAGACAAGAATGCAGACGCTGTATTATAAGGACAATTCTTTTGTTAGACGATTTAATCGCTATAAAAAGAACACCCTTTGAAGTTAATGTTAAAGGTGAGAAATTTATTAATGACTTCATGGAGCGACACAATGCCAGCCGCTAACACGGGTAGCCGTTGCGCAACTAGCGTATTTTGACGCGCACTATATGCTTTGTTAAACATTAAATATATTACAAAATAAAATGTATTTTACCCGTTTACTCTTTCTATCTCCGGTGGGATAGTGCCTGTCAGTATAAAAAGTGACAAAAGCAGCGTTTTCCGGCCTTTTCTCAAGCTTTTTGCATTTATTTTCATCGCATGTGCCGCTGTCTTGCGTTCTTGTGTAAGGAATCTCAGATATTTATGCAGGTTGTAAGTGAGCGCGGCCATCTGCACGTGTTTGTTGGCCATTTGGTGCGATGGAATAATCTGCGTACAATTATTCTCACAATCAAAACATTGTCTGAATACCATCTTTTAGTTAGTTTTATAAACAGGTCGTAATATTTTTTTTCACAGTCTGCCGTTAGCAGTAATCCCAACAAACACTTTCAATGACAAAAAAAACGACAATTTTAATAGGATTCATTGGGCTTAAATTCTTGTTGCAATACCTTCTAATAAGCAGTGAATATGACCTGCAAAGGGACGAATATTTACATCTTGACCAAGCAAATCATTTGGCCTGGGGTTATCTTTCTGTTCCTCCTTTTACCTCTTGGACATCATACATTATTCAATCATTAGGCAGTTCCATTTTCTGGATTAAGTTCTTCCCTGCCTTGTATGGTGCTTTGACAATCTATGTGGTTTGGAAAGCGATAGAAGAATTAGGTGGCAACCTATTTGCATTAATATTAGGTGCGACTTGTGTATTATTTTCTGCACTATTGCGGCTAAATACGCTGTATCAACCCAATTCTTTTGATGTATTAAGTTGGACGACACTATACTTCATAGTAATAAAATATATCAAAACCGAAGACTTTAGATGGTTGTACATGGCCGCAATAACGTTTGCAATTGGCTTTTTAAATAAATACAATATTGTTTTTCTCTTCATTGGGCTTTTACCATCTGTATTGCTCACAGAACATAGAAAAATATTCCTAAAACCTTCCCTGTATTTCGCCATTTTAGTAGGATTGGTAATAATTTCTCCAAATCTCATTTGGCAATACAACAATAATTTTCCAGTATTTCAGCACTTAAAAGAATTGGCAGAAACTCAATTAGTAAATATAAACAGAGTCGATTTTTTAAAGAGCCAATTGTTCTTTTATGCGGGTTCGCTGATTGTAATCTTTTCATCATTCTATGCATTGCTCTTTTATAAACCCTTCCGAAAATTCCGGCTTTTCTTTTTCTCAATCATCTTTACGCTATTGGTCTTTGTTTACTTTAATGCAAAGGATTATTATGCCATTGGCATTTACCCTATTTACATTGCTTTGGGTGCTGTTTTTCTGGCAGACAAATTAAAAGAAGGGTGGAGAAGATATTTACAACCCATTGCCATTGTAGTTCCTGTATTATTATTTATTCCGATTTACAATGTGGCATTTCCGAATAAGAGTCCGGAGTATATCATTCAGCATTCAGATAAATACAAAAAGTTGGGAATGCTGCGTTGGGAAGATGGAAAAGACCATTCATTACCACAGGACTTTGCAGATATGCTTGGTTGGAAAGAATTAGCAGACAAAGTTGATAGCATTTATTTAGGTTTACCGAACAGAAGCAATACACTAATTCTTTGCGATAATTATGGACAGGCAGGAGCAATAAATTTTTATACAAACCAAAATTTACGTGCAGTTTCATTTAATGCTGACTACATAGATTGGTTCGATTTAACTAAAAAATACGAAAACTTAATCAGTGTAAAAGAAGCAGAAGAAGTAAGTGTAGAATTACAAAAAACATCGCCATTGTTTCAACACTCAACTTTTGCAGGCTCAATAACTAATCGACATGCCAGAGAATTTGGAACAGGAATTTTTGTTTTCACAGGTGCAAAAATGGACATTACATCGATAATTAAAGCTGAAATAGACAGAAAGAAAAACCATCACTAACACCGGCAGCCGTTGCGTCACTATCACAAAAAAACGGAGACTAAGCAATTCCATCAAACACCTGCACCGACCGCAGGAGTGTCCGTTGTATGATTTTTGGGTACTTTTTGCCATCAAAAAGCACCGAAAAAAGCGCTTCAACCTCATAAAACAATAATCTAACACCCCACACATCTCATTTCTCACCATTAGCTAATTCTCATCGCGACGCAGTCTTACTACTTACTACTAGCGTCTTGATACTAACTATTTCGTACCTTTACCGTATAATTTCCACCCATGACTTTTGAACAACGCGCCGCACTGTCGGAAACCCACATTTTCAAAGCGGTATTCCCGAACACCACCAATCATTACGATACGCTGTTCGGAGGCACTGCCATGCAACTGATGGATGAAGTCGCCTTCATCACGGCCACCCGCTTTGCCCGGCAGAAAATGGTGACGGTCACCTCCGACCGCATCGACTTCAACGTACCTATTCCGAGCGGCACCATCATCGAACTGGTGGGAAAAGCCGTAAAGATGGGCAACACCAGCCTGGATATACAGGTGAATATTTTCATCGAACTGATGAATTCCGACAAAAGAGAACTGGCTATTTCGGGAATGTTTAAATTTGTAGCCATCGGCGAAGATAAAAAGCCGGTTAAAATCGACTTATCCAATATACCTGCTACATAATTTACTATGCAATCACTCCGAATAATCATCCTCACCGCCGTCCTCCTGATTTCATTTACCGGTCAGGCGCAGGACAAAGGCATGCTCTTTGAAAAATCAGACTGGGCCGGCATTCTGGCCAAAGCAAAGAAAGAAAAGAAGTACATTTTTCTCGATGCTTATGCCAGCTGGTGCGGTCCGTGCAAATGGATGTCGAAAGAAATATTTCCGCAGGAAAAAGTGGGCGAGTTCATGAATGCCCGTTTTGTGCATGCGAAGATAGACATGGAAAAAGGCGAAGGCATTGCACTGGCTCAGCAATATCAGGTGGGCAGCTACCCTACTTACCTGTTTTTCAATCCCGATGGCGAACTGGTGCATCGCGGTCTGGGCTCCATGCCCGCGGAAGATTTTATCGCCCTTTGCAGCAACGCGCTGGACAGCAGCAAGCAATACATGACGCTGCGCAAGCAATACCTCGGCGGGCAGCGCGACTCCGCTTTTCTGCGGCAGTTCACCTATGTGGCATCCGATGCGCAGGACACGCTGACACAGGAAATCCTGAAAGCATATCTTATCACACAACACCAGGCGCTGAATGAAACCACCATACCGCTGATACATTACGTGACAAGCAGCATCGAAGATCCGGGCTTCAGTCTGATGGTACAGTATCCTGAAAAATTTGAAGCCGTGCTGGGCAAAGAAACCTATGCATCTACCATGGAAGGATTGGTATGGTATGCTGCCCGCAAAGCCGGCAAGAAAGGCAGCGACACGGCTGCTTTCCGGAAAGTGATACAACACTATTTGCCGGAACAAACGGATTTGCTGTGCGCACAATATCAACTGAGCCTGTTGAAGCGAAGCGAAA
>JADLAJ010000170.1 GCA_020848255.1 Chitinophagales bacterium | reverse complement strand
TTTGAAACCGGTTATGAATATCCAAATGCTGGAATAGTATATGGTGATTATAAAGACAATGGAACTTTAACAGGTTCAACTCAAAACAATGCCGTAGAGTTGCAAGGTAGTTTTCATAATGGTGCTGCCGAAGGTAAGTTTATATTTCTATGTCCAGGAAACAAGACCAGTTTTTTTGATCAAGGTATAAACAGTTTCAACGGATTTTGGGGTTATGGTACGGATAATAAGTATTCAGATAATCCAAACTACAAATGGAATGTGCTTTCCAAAATCAGTGGTAGAGAAACTATACAAAATATCACCAATGTTTGGAGTGGAAAATGGAATACAACGGATGGCAATCTCATTTTGCTACAAGTTGGAAATAAAGTGACTGGCACCTACAAAGGCATTGGAACTATAGATGCCGTATACTATAAAGAATCAAGAAAACTAAAAGGAAAATTTATTAATAGCTCGACACAGCAAGCCGGTTATTTTGAATTTACTTTTAATGGAAACACGTTTACAGGTAAATGGGGTTGGACTAAGGCATTGGCAGATGGTGAATGGAACGGAACTAAGCACGTGAAAAACAATAAAGAGTTGCCAAAGCTAGGCAGCAATACCACTGCACCACCAGCCACTACTGCTACTACACCAAATCAATTGGTGACTAATTTGAAAAAAGCCAGTGATGTGACCTATGAATGTCAGTTAGATTATTTAAGAGGCGGTTATTCGCAGGATATATATGGTATTGGTTGGATACGACTCTTTATCAAGAATAAAAACACAGGTAAGGTGGATATGGTTAAGCCACATTTGTTTAATTATTTAGATAAACATGGAAGAGTGTTTGAAATACCAAAAGAAAAAGCAGTCAATAATGCAATTAAATCTTTGATGCCAGCACCCATCAGGTTTAAGTTTAATCCTAATGATTATGGGTACAATTCACTCGATGAAATGAAAGGAGAAGCTTACTTTGAATTTATTTTCGAAGTTAAAATAGATGGCATATTAAGTGACGAAATTGCCGGTAAAAAATCTGTTAGAACATACATAGAAAATGCTAACATTAGAAGAAGAGATTTGAGTGAAACCATATTGTTATCAGCAGAACCTGGATTCTTTGAAATAGAATATGGTGATGAAGATTATGGAATTTATTACAGTGTAAAAAAAGTAAATTAAAACTATGAAAACAACTAAAACAATTTTATTCGCAGCAATGCTTGTATTTACATTATTTACAGCATGCAAAAAAGAAGACAACTCCACCACCGGGCCAAATGCAACCATTATTATTAATACAGATGAAGGTGCTAGCTTTGAAGCAATTGCTTTAGATAACAAAGAAAAATTATCTGGCGCATCTGTTGTTTTAGGTAATGGCCAGTTATTAAATAATTCCTTTTACCGCCAATTTACTGTGGGAACTAATAAAGGTGATCTTACATTTAGATTCAGTTTCCCATCTAGTATGATCGGTAAAGCAGAAGCAAATATGTACAAAGAACACACGCTCTATGAGTATACGCTTTCGTTACAGGAAACAGGTAATTTAACAGACGTTGTAGCTGAAAGCTATTTTTCGGGTTCATCCACTTTCTTTTATGATGATAATGCAGAAGGTAAAATCATACTCAGAGGAAATTATACATACGCCGGAATAAAATACAGTGTGTTTGGTGAAGTTGATATGATTGTAACTGGCAAAGACAATAAAAATTATACCATTAAAGGCGTATTCTGGAAAAAATAAAAATAAAACTATGAAAAACTTATTATTGATTCTCTTTGCAATTTTAATTTTTGCAGCATGTAACATCAGAGAAAAGGCTGCAGATGCCGCAACTAAAGGTGTCGAGCAATTAATAGAATCGAAAACAGGTACGGAAGTTAATTTGCCGAATACAGATGCGATGGAAAATAACGCAGGGTTTGTAAACTACCAATCGGAGCGAAAAATCTATTTGTCAGGTGATGAAAGAATGCAGGCAACAGCCTTGTTTCAAAAAGATAAAGATGGATTGGCAATCGCTTTGCAATTAGTGGGTGAGGATGGAAGATCATTTATGGCTACCATACATCACATTCCGGAAGATTTTGCTTTGCCACTAAAAGCAAAATTTGCAGTAAGCAATCAATATGATGGTGTCAATCCGGTAGCCACCGTTATGTTTATGGGTATTAACGAAAATGGCGTGCAATCATCAGAAATGCCTTTTGAAGGTGAAATGATAATATCACAACTATCTGAGACACAAATTGCATTTGAAATCGACGCAAAAGGAAGCGATGCAACAGATGCCAATTCTCCAAGTAATTGGAAAAAAATCACCGGCAAAGGTAAACTGGTGCAGCCAATAATCGTAAGTCAGGGAATAGATAAAATCAATGTTTTAAAATAATAGTACTATGATAAAAATATTTTCAGTGTGTGTAACAGTTTTGCTGTTGACCACTTCATGCAATGGCAATAAAAACGAACAAAAAGATTCATTAGAATCTGATTTGAATAACGTTATCAATGAGCACGCAAAAGTTGCGGATGATTTCAGCGGTAAATTGGATGAACTTTTAACTTTGGAAATGGCAGCAGCTATCAGTGGATATCCGGCAGCTGAAGCGAAGAAAAGTCCGGATTCTGATGAGGAAAAAAAGATAAATAAAATTTCTGTTTCATATACTTGGAAAAAAACCAATCGCATGAAAGAGGTAGAAGTGCTGGGCAGAAAGATGGATGTACCTAGGCCAGATGTTGTGGAACTTAGTTGGGTGAAAAATAACACATTAGAAGGGTTTAAAAAAGAAAATCATAATCCAACGGCAGATGAACTTGCACAAACAAATGTTGAAATCGATAAAAAGACAACAGAACTGAATCAGCAAGGAAAAGCATCTAAAGAGACTACTGACAAAGCAGCAGAAATAGGTAAAGATGCAATGAAAAATTTTAGTGTTGAAGAGGTTGCTGGCGTTGGAGATTATGCAGTTTTTACAAACACAAAATTTGCAGGTGTGTCGGTTCGGGAGTTAAAAGTATATTATAAAGGTCTTTCATTTACACTCTTGGTGGATTTATCCGATGACGCTACAATAAATGACGAAAAAGCTATTGCATTAGCAAAACAAATTATCAAAGAAAAACTGCAATAGTGAAAAGCTTAAAGATTTTAGTGATTTGTTCGTGCTTAACTGCTTGTCAAAATCCTCAGCAAGAAAAAAATAGTCAAGATAAGGCAAGTAATATACAGTTACAGTCTGATTCTTTAATTATAGGTAACTCACCGTATGATACGGTAAAATCATTACAAAATGCACCTAACCCAATTGCCTATTTTGATAAAGCACTTACGTTTCAATACGAAAAAAACAGCATTAAAAATGAACTTTGGTTTTATGTAAATGAAACCACACAACAGATTTTATATGTGCCTGAAGATGACATGATACAAGCGGTAATTTCGTATCCAAACGGTACCTATATCATTTATGCAACCGACGAAAATGGGCGTAAAATCAGAATAAATCAGTATATTGATGTTGTTTTATCGAATGGCGATTTCAGTAAATTACTAACAGCGCTGCCGGAAAATAATACAACTATATCGCAGAAAAACATACAGCAGGCAGACATAAAAACGCTGGGTTATATCTTGCATTACCAAAAATCAAATGAAAGCGAAATGCTGAATATCACTAATCAAATTCCCATTAACAGCTATCAGCTATACGGTTTTTCAAAATTAGATGGCGATGCAAAACTGCCGCTAAATTTTGATTATACTAACGTCGTTAAAAAGAACCAGCTCATCACACATATTGATGGCGCATATTTTAATCTGCAACTACTTAATTACGGCCCTAATCCATACGAAGTTAATATAGGCGAATATCAATAACTATTTATTCTTACGTTTTAAATTGTTCTGAATTAATTGGCGTTACTTTATTCGCATAGGACATAAAATCAGAGAAGAAATCAGTGTGGATGTGTAGTTTTAGATTGCCTTCGATTTGCTGGGACTGTTTTTGTTAATTACGTGCATAATCCAATGCACCACACAATAACTACCCAGACTGCAGCCAAGTCCTATGAGTAGTGCCGGGAATTCAGTGTGCATGAAGTGTTCACAAAATAGATAACTCAATAATCCCGTAATCATCGACAGCAGTGCCGCTTCCGCATAATGTCTTTTGCCATAAATACCAAACAACATGGGCACAAAAAGAGAAACCAGTCCTATCGCTGACGATTCGCCGACCAACTCATAAATGTCATTGCTGGAGATGGCCAGTAGCATAGATACCGTACCTACAAAAAATACAGACAGCCTTTCCATCACCAATAATCGCTGCTCACTCCGAATAGCCAGCAGCGGTTTCAGTAAATTGTTGCTGATAACGGATGCCGGCGCCAGCATAGCACCACTGGCGGTACTTAACACCGCACTCATCAGCGCGCCAAAAAATAATATCTGAATGAAAACAGGTGTTTTGCTCATCACCAGCGTGGTCACCAATGCCTGACTGTCCTGCGCCGGAATCTGCCACACATATTTCGCTACAAAAGCGAGATAGAGCGGAATCATGCCAATCACCAGATACATTAGTCCTGCAATCACAGAAGAGCGCACCGCTACTTTCTCATTTTTAGACGACATCACCCGCTGGAAAATATCCTGACTCGGAATAGAACCCAATCCCAGCGTAATCCAGGCGCACAGGTAATTCAACCAACTATTTAAGCTTTTTTCTTTTGGTGTAAAATCAAAAAAATGCTCCGGCAGCGCGATGGATTGCCAGTTATAATCCGTGGGTGTTACAAACCATGCCACCATGATAATTCCGGCAATAATGCAGATGGTCTGCACAAAGTCGGTCATCGCCACGCTCCACATGCCCCCGGCCAGTGTGTACACGGTAACAATTGCCGTAGAAATGAGGATGCCCTGCAGCATACTGAGCCCCCATACCGTGTGCAGAATAACGCCCAATGCGATTAATTGTCCCGCAATCCAGCCAAAGAAAGAGACCGCCATACAGACAGCGGAAACGATTTCCGTTTTCTTTCCGAATTTCTCTCTGTAAAAATCACTCAGCGTAAGCAGGTTCAGCCGATAAAAATAGCGTGCAAAAAACAAGCCTACAAGGATGAGACAAAGTGTTGCACCAAAGGGATCTTCAATGACACCCAAAAGTCCTTCGTCCGCAAAGGTAGCTGAAGCGCCCAGCAATGTCTCCGAACCAAACCAGGTTGCAAATACGGTGAAGGTCGCCATGCTCAGCGGCAGACTACGACCTGCCAGCATAAAGTCTTCTCTGCTCTTCACACGTCGCGAAGCATATAACCCGATGGCTATGGAAACGCATAAATAGAGCAGGATAAAAAACGGAAGCATAAAAATAAGTCCAACTAAAATAAACAATCGCGCGGATAGTCGGAAGCAATGTGATGGGTAATTTTAGGATGCTGGTGTTGTCCATGCCGGCAATACACAGCGAATGCCGTCCGGATCATTCATCAGCGGTGCACATTGGTTGCAATGTGTACAGCCATTTCGATATTGTTTTTCCATTTGCAGCAGGTGTTTCACCATTGCCGGATCGCGTACTAATGGCCTGCCCAATTGCACGAAATCAAATCCGGCCTGCATCACTTTTTCGAGGTCGTCCGGTTCGGTCGCGCCGCCGATATACACGAGGTTGGTCTGTAATGTATCGCGGAATTGTTGTGCCTGTTCCAAAAGATACAATGGCTTGTACGGATAGTTGCGGAAAAATTTATTTTTGAAAGCCTGCATGAAAAAGCGCAACACAGGGTTCTTTTCATAGTGGAGTAATCCCGGTAAAATACTGTCGCCGTGAAACAGCAGCATGGCATTCTGACTCGAGGTGCCTGCACTCAGGATGATGGCGTCAATGCCGTTTTTCTCCAGTATTTTCGCGGTTTCCAGACTGTCTTGCAGCGTAATGCCGCCTTTCAGGTCATCATACATGGTTATTTTTGCAAGTAAGGGAAATTCGCTGCCCACTACATTGCGGATGCCTTCCAGCACGCGCAGCGGAAACCGCATTCTGTGATGGATAGGGCCGCCGTATTCGTCGTTGCGTTTATTGGTCAGCGGACTGATAAACTGACTCAGCAGATATCCGTGACCGAAGTGTATTTCAATGGCGTCAAATCCCGCGCTTTTCATCAGTTGCGCCGCGTTTCTGTAGCTGCCGATGACTTCCTGCATCAGGCTTTCATTCATCGGCTGATTGAGCAGCAGTCCGTACATCGCACCCATGGTATTCAGCGACAGGGAAGGTGCGGCCGGCCTTTTTCGTTGGAGTTGTTTGTTTTTGGAAAATCCGCCGCAATGCGAAATCTGACCGGATAATTTGCCACCTGCGGCATGCACGTTGTCGGCGAGTTGCCGTAATGTCGGCAGTACACTTTCCCGGATATAGAAATGCGTGTGGTCCAGTCTGCCGTCCGCTTCCGGTGCGCAGTAGGCCAGTGTTGTCAGCCCCACATCATGGCGAGCCAGTGTTGTGTGCAGTTCAATGCATTGCTCCGTGATATTCTCTTCCCGTATCATGCCCTCAAAGGTGGCCGCCTTGATAATCCTGTTTTTTAATGACAGTCCGTTCAGGGTGGCCGGCGACAGTAGTTTCTGCAGACTCATGAGGCAAAGATAAACGGAATTATTTGCTTGCGTTGATGGAATCTACAACAGCCAGCGCATCACCGATTTCGTGAAAGTCAATGCCAATAAAATTGATAAAATGATTGTTGTCTTTGGCACAATCCTGTACGCGTTTGCTGAGGGTGCTCCTGCGATTGGCGGTGTAGGCAAGATCCTTATTCGGGATGCCGATGCCGGCCAGCAATTCCTGTTGCAGCCAGTGGTTCACGAGGTACAGGTCTTTGCTGCCACTGCCACCTCGATTCACTTTGGTGTCAAAATCTTCTTCAGAAAAATAAGTATAATAAGTGTCAAATATTTTAGACCATGCGAAGTGCAGGTAGTCGGCTCTCGGTGTTTTATTTTGTTCTACGAATAATACTGCTCTTTTGCCGCTGTTAATCATCGTACGCAACGTCGGCCAGGTGCCACTATAGACGAAGGAGATGCTGTCGAGTCTCGCATCTTTAATCGCCTTTTCAAGTTGCGAGTTGCTGCCGTTGTTTTCAAAAATAATGGACACAATCTCTTGTGGATGATTATCGAGGAAAGTGCGCACTTCCTTCAGTACATCCACCAGATTTTCCGAGCCCAATTCTTTCAGCGCGTGATAGGTAAGTGCCACGCCGGAAGATCCGTCGTAAGTGTCTATCATCAGACCGCGTACACCATCTTCCAATTGACGGGTGATGCTGTAGCTTTGATTGGGCACAGTATAGCCTCTCTCCGCGTTATTCATCGCGTTGTGTGTCATCAGAAAGCAGACCTCCGTGTAGTTTTTATCCAGTTCTTTTGCGAGCGTATATCTGCCTCCGGTTGTGGTATCATTATTTTTCTGGCAGGATATGATGAGCAGCAGACAACAGGCTGCCGGAATCATCCGGGAAAGTAGCGTGAATTTCATGTGAGATGTTTGTGTACTACTAAAATAAAAAAATAAGCGCTCACAGTATAATTTTTAATGCTTTTTAGCTAATATTATTATCGCATTGACTATGGAAAAAAATAAGACATCACTGCTGGACAAAATTTTTAAAGACAATCGTCTGGATGATTATATTCGGGTGTTTCCCAATAAAGTGGGCACGCATGGATATGATCCGTGGGGATTTAATATTAAAGGCATCAAAAATTCGATGCGACTGGCGAAATTCCTATATGAAGATTTTTATAAAGTGGAGGCGTTCGGACTGGAAAATATTCCCCAAAACGGACGTTGTCTGATTATACCCAACCACAGCGGACAACTGCCGTTTGACGGTATGCTGGTAGGATATGCCATGCTGACGAATCCACACGGTCCGCGAGCTCCTAAAGCGATGGTGGAGCGCTTTCTGCCTTCCGTGCCTTTTATTGGCAATTGGTTGAGCTCAATGGGTGCGGTTATCGGCGATCCGGTCAACTGCGAACGCATGCTGGATAAAGATGAAGCCATTGTGGTATTTCCGGAAGGTGTCCGCGGTTCTAATAAACTCTACAAGGACAGGTATCAGCTGAAGCGTTTCGGGAACGGATTTATGCACCTGGCGATGAAACACGATGCTCCGATTATTCCAGTCGGTATAGTGGGTATGGAAGAAACCATCCGTTCTTATGCAGATATTAAGCCATTGGCAAAATTGTTGGGGATGCCCGTCGCGCCGCTGGTAATTCCATTTATCTTTCCTTCCAAAGTGTATATTTATTTCGGCAAACCTATTTCCTTCAAAAATGATGTACACAAAGAAGAAGATATACAGGAAAGAGTAAATATCGTGAAGAAAGAAATTGATGCCTTGCTGAAAGAAGGACTGGAAAAAAGAGCAAACTATTACAAGGAACAAAAGAAACAAAAACCATAACAGCGCAAATCGCGTGATGTAAAACGCAATATATGGAGCCGAAAAAGAAAATATTAGTGACGGGTGCCGCCGGTGCTTTGGCTAAAAAAGTCATCGATAAGCTGAAGAAAGACTATAAGGTGATTGCGGTCGACTTTCGTACCAAGGTGGACTTAGGCATTCCGGTTGAAAGCTATAAAGTGGATTTTAATAAAAGGC
>JADLAJ010000169.1 GCA_020848255.1 Chitinophagales bacterium | reverse complement strand
GAATACGAGGAAGTCGGAGCATTTTCAGAATATCTGGCCGGTGTAAAAAAGGATGGAAAAGCAGGCTATATCGATACGACCGGAAAATGGATAATTCCGAATAAATTTGATGTGGGTTCGCCATTTTTTAATGGAGTTGCGATAGTAAAAGACGGAAATGAATATTACCAGATCAATAAAAAAGGCGATAAGCTAAACAGAGATGTTTATAATGGCGCTGGCAATCCTGCAAACGGTTATTATCCGGTTCAGAAAGGCACTACATTTGGATTGATAGATGAAACCGGTAAAACAATAGTAGATTTTAAATATCAGGATATTACACCACTTTATGAAGGCGTTGTCTGGGCAAAAAAAGAAGGTAAATGGGGTTTGGTAAGTAGCAATAATAAAACACTAACCGGTTTTGAATACGACGGCGGAGACAATTGCAAAAATGGCTACATCAAAGTAATAAAAGATAAAAAATCCGGACTGTTGGACAAATCAGGAAAGCAGGTTTTACCAGTTCAATACGATCAGATGGGTACAGCTTATAAAGGAAGAATATTATTGGTGCTTAATGAAGGAACGGAAAGAAGGTCTTTGAAATAAATTCCATTTACACCAACTCAGCTTCTTCTTTTTTCACACTAATTTTCTCTAAATTATAATCGTTCAGGTTGATATTCTTTGTTCTGTTTCTGAATTCGAGCGTAAAGCCAGGCCACACGGTATGGTTTTTACCATCCGCACTCAAATACCAGCTTTTGCAGCCTGAAAGCCAGATGGTGCCTTCCAGTTTTTGCTGAATTTCCTCATTAAACTTTGTTTGTACTTCTTTTTTTACATCAATGGATTTGATGTTTTGTTGCATCATTTTCTGCACCGCATCCAGAATATAATTGGTCTGCGATTCAATCATATAAATCATGGAATTATGCCCTAAGCCGGTATTTGGTCCAAGCATGATAAACAGATTAGGAAACTGATGTACACTGGTGCCGTAATAAGCTTCCGGTGCATCGTGCAGTACGTCTTTTAATTGCACACCATTTTTACCTTGTACATTATAATACTGAAAACTGTCAGCCACATGGAAGCCGGTTCCTAAAATAACCGCATCAATCTTACGTGATTTCCCGTCATTCGTCACCACGCTGTCTTTGGTGAATTTCTGAATGCCATCCGTTACCACTTCCAGATTTGGTTGTGCCAGCGCCTGATAATAATTATTGGATAACAAAACACGTTTACAGCCTAGCTTAAAGGTTGGTGTCAGTTTTCTGCGGAGCTCAGGATCTTTGATATATTTATTGATATGACGTTTGCCAATCACTTCCCCTAATTTTAAAATATTGTCGTTATACATCATGCCCACCACCTGCGCTTCATTCAGGTAGTAAATAAAATCTCGATTGAGTTTCTGAATCAGTGGAATTTTCTCAAATAAAGCACTTTCTGTTGGAGTAAATTCACCATCCGGTTTCGGCAAAACCCATGGTGCAGTGCGTTGCATCAAAAACAGTTTCTTTACTTTCGGTTGAATTTCCGGTACAAATTGTATCGCACTGGCACCGGTGCCAATCACACACACATTTTTATCGTTGAAATTAAAATCATGATTCCATTGAGCAGAATGAAAAACAGCACCTTTAAAATCTTGGATGCCTTGTATATCCGGCAAGCTTGGAATATGTAAAGGCCCGTTGCCCACAATTGCTACATTCGCCTTAATGGTTTCGTTGCGCTGATTGGTGACTTCCCACATTGCTTTCTTTTCGTCGTATTTCGCTGCTTTCACTTCCCAGTCGAACAGGATATGCTTGCCTAAATCGTATTTCTTTACACAATGTTTTATATATGCCAGAATTTCTGCTTGCGGCGAGTATGCACGCGTCCAGTTTGGATTCGGTTCAAAGGAATAAGAATATAAATTTGATTTTACATCACAAGCTGCACCAGGATAGGTATTGTCGCGCCAGGTACCGCCTACTTCATTGGCTTTCTCTACAATGGTAAAATTGTGTATGCCGGCTTTTTTAAGCTGGATACCTACACAAATACCTGAAAAGCCGGTACCGGTAATCAGGATAGAAAAATCTTTATTCGTTGCCATAAGGACTGTTTAAGTAAAGTAAAGTTAGTTGTTAATATCTTTCATTAGCTGTACAAAAGCTAATTTGTTAGCGGTAAATGATAAGTAGCCATTAATTAATATCTTTGTAACATGCTTACTCAGCGACAACTATTTTTGCAACACGTAGCGCAAACCAGCGATGCTCCATTAGGATTGGTAATCGAAAAGGCTGAGGGTGTTTATTTATACGATATTACAGGAAAGAAATATATTGATTTGATTTCCGGTATTGGCGTGAGTGCGCTTGGACATTGTCATCCGAACGTAGTGCAAGCTGTGCAGGAACAAGCTGCCAAATATATGCACACGATGGTATATGGCGAATATGTGCAAAGTCCGCAGGTGCAGCTGGCAAAATACTTGTGTGATGTATTGCCATCAGCCCTGAACGCTGTGTATTTCACCAATTCCGGAACAGAAGCCACGGAAGGTGCCATGAAACTGGCAAAGCGTTACACCGGAAAAACAGAAATTATATCCTGTTACAATTCTTATCACGGCAGCACACAAGGCGCACTGAGTTTGAATGGTGATGAATATTTTAAATCTGCTTACAGACCATTATTGCCGGATGTTCGTCAGATACGCTACAATAATTTTGAGGACATTCACTTAATTACCAATAATACTGCAGCTATATTTTTAGAAGCAATTCAGGCAGAAGCCGGTGTCATTGTTCCAGAAAAAGGTTATCTGGAAGCCGTGCGAAAACGCTGTAATGAAACGGGTACACTATTAGTATTTGATGAAATACAAACCGGTTGCGGGAGAACGGGAAACCTGTTTCGCTTCCAAACGGAAAATGTTGTTCCGGATATATTACTGGTTGGAAAAGCGTTTGGCGGAGGCTTGCCTTTAGCAGCTTTTATTGCAGATATAGAAATAATGCAGGTGCTGCAGAACAATCCGGTGCTTGGTCATATCACCACCTTTGG
>JADLAJ010000168.1 GCA_020848255.1 Chitinophagales bacterium | reverse complement strand
GAAAGTTCTATACTGTAAGAGAAATTAAAGATTTGAGCGGAAACACGAAAGTAATAGAGCTTGTCAGTATGAATGGAAATATTTCTTACGTTCTCCAGTTCTCTGTAAAACAACTTATCCGGCATATTTTTCGAAATGGAAATAATACGTGCATAGGTGTTTACATATTCCACCAGATGTTCTTCCTTATAAAGCGGATAGTTTTCAAATAATGAAATTATTTTTTTATTGTGCTGCAATTCTTCTTTCTTATTTCCATGCACATAGCACCACATGGCGTATATCTGATAGTATTTAATTTTTCCGTCAATGGATGAAGTCTTGTTTTCATGTTTTAGCAAAGGATGTTTCATCAGTTTGTCAAACGCCTTAATTTCCCGGATGTTCCTCGTTTTTGCCGCTTCAATCCTGAGTTGATTGGCCTGACTGTACAACGTATAGTACTCAATGATTACGTGCAACGTCTTGTTGATTTCCGCCATGTCGCGGATGATTTCGCTTTCCGTTCTTTTTTGTGCGGGATGATGATTGTACAACAGTTTTTCGTACTGCATTATTTTTAACAGGGACGAAAATAATTCCGTATTTTTTGCAATGGCAGCGGCTTTATAAATCTCTTTCATACATTGTGTGAAGAGCCCTTTATAGTATAAAATTTCTATGGCAGAAATGCTTTCATTTAAGATGATCTGGGCGGATTTTCCGGAATGAAACAAGACCAGACTTTTTAAAATCAGCTGATAAAGGAAATTCATATCTGCTTTAAAGTAGGTCGTTTCTTTGTTTAATGATTTTAGGGCGGATGTTAATTCGTCTGCATCGTAGGTTTCCATTTTGTCCAAAATATCAAATAGTACCGTGTACTTATTTTCTCCGTCAATAACATGTCGTGAACTGTAAATTTTGAATTGTCTTTTTTCAGACATATTCAATGATTTAATTAGTTCATATACATTAGGATGTTTCATTTTGCTGTAAAATCAGACTTACTAAAAATAGCTTCTTTTAATCGGTATTCCAAATTGTTATTGTTTAATTTTAGACTTATAAAGTAGAAACTAAAAGTCCCTTATTTATTATTTAAAAATAATGTCATGAAGAGACTTTTACTTTGTTTGTTTATTATCAATGGTTATACATACTGTACAGCCCAGTTAGCAATTACCAACGGTGCTACCACAACTACATTAGTCAATACTTTATTGGGTACCGGTGTTACCGCTTCTAATGTTACTTTTCAGGGAGTTTACGGCACCGGCTCAAAATATCAGGCAGGTTCGTTTTCTGCTGCAGGAAGTGTGGCCACTAATCTGGGTTTTTCTTCCGGAATTGTTTTAAGTACCTGCCATACCAGCGATATTCCGCTTTCAATGGCTACTTTTCCCGGTAATAATAATTTCAGCAGTTCTGGATTGACTTCTACTTGCTCAAACGGAGAAATCAGACAGGGCGGAACTTGTCCTGTTTATATTAATGATGTAGATGTTTTAGCCGGAAGCCAGAATTATTATAATGCTGCCATTTTAGAATTTGATTTTGTTCCAAACAATACTTTCATCTCCTTTAAGTATGTGTTCGGCTCAGAAGAATATGACCAAAATGACGGAAGCGGTCTGCCGATAAATTACAACTGTTCTTCTTATAACGATAAGTTCGGTTTTATCATCAGTGGCCCCGGCATTGCGGGCGGACAGGGATTCAGCAGTAATGGAAGAAATATTGCGCGGCTATCAAACGGCTCGGAAGTTTCCATCAATTCAGTGAATAACGGAGTGGTGGGCACCTACGGTGGTTCCCCTTCCGCATCTAATTGCACGGCTGCAAATTCATCATGGGTGAATTCAAATCCAACGGCAGAATTCAAGGGACCTATCTACGGTATTCAATTCAACGGAAATACAAAAGTATTAACGGCCAGTCAGACGGGTTTGACCGTTGGCGCCACTTACCATATAAAGTTGATCGTTACGGATGTCAATGACGGTGCATACGATAGTGGCGTTTTTTTACAGGCATCCAGTTTTTCTTCACCTGTTTTGTTGCCGGTTGAACTGATTGCCTTTGATGCAAAATGCAATGAAGCATTTACTGAAGTGAAATGGGAAACAGCATCTGAAAAGAATAATGAATATTTTTTACTGGAAAGGGCAGGAGAAGATTTGAAGTTTGAGACCATTGCAACCATAAAAGGCAATGGAAACAGTAATAGTATAAAGCAATATTCTTTTAAAGATTTTACTAAGCTTCCTCTTAATTACTATCAGTTAGTACAGGTGGACAAAGACGGCACGCGTAATGTCAGCAAAATGTTAATATCAAAAAATACTTGCAAAACAGATTTTATTGTCAATACCGTTTATTACAATATTTCGGATAAGAATATCGTTATAAACTATGAAGCGGAAGACAATAAGCAGATTGCAGTAACAATTTATGACTTGTTAGGAATGATCGTTTACACATCCAAACGTGAAATGACTGCCGGGCAAAATGTAATACAGCTGGACACAAATGACTTGAGAAGTGGTATGTATGTATGCGCCTTTTCAACTCTGGATTATAATGTGGTAAAAAAGATAATTATAAATTAGGCCTTAGACTAAAACAGAAGACTCACCCATTTGCAACGCCCAACGAAAGTTGGGTGTTTTTTTATTTCCCTAATACAATCCTGCCGATTTCAATATCATTCTCTTCTTCTTTATTCTCTACGGATAATCGTCGTATGATTGTTTCCATTGTAGTTTTTCCTG
The DNA here is from genome assembly GCA_020848255.1 of Chitinophagales bacterium. Classification (GTDB taxonomy): domain Bacteria; phylum Bacteroidota; class Bacteroidia; order Chitinophagales; family JADIYW01; genus JADJSS01. The sequence goes on along the minus strand of JADLAJ010000168.1, from coordinate 9,287 downwards.
AATTATAATTCTTGAATATTGTCGTTTTTACCACTGCTGGTGTATGGATTTTCTGAACTTCATCTCCGTAATAATCAATCTTGATTTTATAAGTACCTTTCCAGCCCTTTTTTATCAGATACTCTTCCGGTCCATACCCTTCGGTAAAGTCGTTTGATATTCTGCCTCCAATTTGCGTGTTCGCGAGTTTATACGAACATTCTTCTTTACTTGGCTCTTCCACATGTAAATCAATATCCGTTTCATCTTTATTCCAGTCACATACCACTCTTACCGCCACTGGCATTGCTTTAAGGAACCTCTTTTCAATGCCTGAAGTGTTTACTTTATTATGGGATGCTTTTATGATCTGATTCATCTCATTGATAATGATGCCTTCAATGCCTTCAAACCTATCTTCACTATCTTCCCATTTTTTCGTTAAGATACCATATAGGATATCAACGGCTTTCTGATAATTTCCTTTTTGCGCAAGAGCCAGTGCATAATCTCTGTGACTTTGTGGCTCTTCCCCTTTTATCTTTATTATTTCAGAATATGCATCCAGTGCATAATCTGTCTCCTTCCATGATTCTAGCATATAGGCCATTGCACGCATTAGTTCATGGTTTTCCAGTTCCAGTTCGGCAATGTTTGACAGTATTCTGAGGCCTTCCTGTTTTCTCCCCGAGGTATAAAAATAATTTGCCGCATCCATGTAAAATGAAAAGTTCTCCGGGTTATATTTCCTCTTAAGCAGGTAGGCATCGTACTGTTGTTTGGACGGTAAAGCCTTTAGTTCTTCGATGAACCTGGACAGTTTCTTTTCAGTATTGAGGATGCGCTCGCTTTTGACACTATCCGTTTTGGTGGAAAAGATCAGTGCGCCGTACTTTGCCATGTCACCGTATCTTGAAATGGCATCTTTCGTAGGAATGATTTGAATGGATGTAATACTGTCCAGCCCCAATAATTTAATATAAGAAAGAGGAACGACGGAGTCATCCAGTACGTAGACAGGAACACCTTTTCCTGTAGTATTGGATATATCTTTAACAGCAGCTGAATCTTCAGCTTCCTCCTCCTCTTCTTCAGTATTGTATTTTGTATGGATGAAGATAACACCATTTGCTGCACGGGAACCATATAATGCCGTTGCTTTTTCTTTCTTTAAAACGGTAATGGAATTAATTTCGCTAGGGTCAATGTCATTGTCACTGATGCCAAAATCTATAAATTCATTGGTGTTGCTGTTGTTGTTTATTGGGATACCATCCATTACAATCAATGCATCATTCGGATTTGTAAAGCTTTCGTTCAAAATGATGCTGTTAGTTACAGTGTTCTCACTATTGATTCTTACGCCTGCCACTCTGCTTTGTACAGAGTTAAAGATTGTTGCACTTGCCGTATTCGGATCATCTATTATTATATGTCTTATAGAATAGCTTTCAGTTCGGGCGCTTCTGCTGATGGACATGGCTGTAACAACCACTTCTTCCATTGTTGTACCATTCGTTTTCATTGCTACATTTTCCGTTAAAGACAGTATAGGCTTTTCCAGATCACTGAACCCGATATAGCTGAAGAATAATGTGGTAATGTCTTTCGGCAGTGTCAGCGTGTATTTGCCGTCAATGTCAGTAACCGTTCCTATAGTGGTGCCTTTACCCGTAATATTAACGCCTATCAGAGCCTCGCCAGTTGCCGCATCTTTTACGCTTCCGTTTATGGTTCTTAGTTGAGAACTGTCATAGGATGCAAGGATTGACGATGGTGGTGTCGTTTGAGATGGTGTGCCCGGTAGGGGCGAAGTATTTGTGGTCGTATTTATATTGATTGTCGTTCCTGTATTTAAATTGTTACCGGAATTAGTTGGGTTGATATTATTGGTAGTACCTGTTGTGTTTTTTGCCGGCTTGGTCGGGTTATATTCAAAATCTTCTTCCCACCATTCCATACGGTCTTCCATATCTTCATAAGCAACGGACAATTGTTCTATTATATAATCATTCTCATCCTTTTTATTTTCAGCTTTTTGCTTAACCTTTTCAGCCATCTTTTCCCAATACTCTTTTTGCATGTCAGCCGGAGGGACTATTTCGTATCGCACATAATCATCAAGATTATCCAGGACAATTAAGGATGTATAAGGTGTAACGATGCCGTATTTTAATCCGGTTTCTTTAATGGCCTGCTGATTCTTTTCGGGATTATTCATTAAAAATGAAAGCTTTTTATTAGCCCATACTTTTTGTACCGATTCGTTGTTTATTTCATTATTTGAAAGGGATATGACTCTTTCCTCTTTGACTCCGGCATTATCAATCGTCAACAGCAGGGAGCCTTTGTTGCTTTTCAATATCCCTGAAATATTGATGTTGTCATAAATGCCAAATGGCGCGACGGGGTAGAGTTCCCTAAATGTACCGTCTGTCACTTTTATATTTGTTACTCTTGGTGCGATAAAACTTATCTTTTTGATAGCGTCGTCAATATTATATGCCAGTAAATTAATGTATGCTCCTTTGTTTTCCATAGCAACAACTCGCAAGTAATCGTGATTTGCAACAGGAGAAGCATTGATTGTATAAACAGGTTTCTGGCTGTTTGATACAATCTTCTGATTGCCGAAATTGCTTATTCCATCAGTGAAAAAAAGAATTTCATCGGCATAATTGTATTCAGCCAGATTTATAGCCCCCAGTTGTGTACCGCCGTCATAGGATAGATGTATTATCCTGTCCGTGATGGAATCCGTGTTGCTGTCAGATATATAAAATCGCTCATTGGAATGGATTGCGCTGCTGAAGGTGATTAGGTCAATGGATGCGTCTTTTAATCTTTGCAGATACAGATTCAGGAAGTTAATTTCTTTGACGATCGCATCCCGATTTACAGAGCCTGATACATCCCATAGTATCACAACTGATTTCGGAAGTTTCTTTTCAGACACATTTCCTTTAAAGTTCTGATAGGTATAAAAATATGTTTCGTTCTCCGATTGCTGCATGAAACTGACAGGGGTATTGTTAAAAGGGATAATAAATGAGAACTTACTGGAAGGATGAAAATTCGCTAGGCTTTTTTCGGCGATGTAGTTTTCCTCCCATTTCTTAAAATCAAAATTTACAATATCATTCTCTAGCCATTTTGGCTGGTATGTGCTTTTGAATACACTTGTTTTTATATGAACAGATGGAATAGAATCCTTATTGTTTATTGGCAGGATATAAAGTGCACCACTGTCGGTTGCCGGTAGTATCTGCTCGTAAGCAATCAATATGGTTTTGGTACCCAATGCGGGAATCGGATATACACGTGACCTGAAGTTATTTCCTTTGGTCATTTCCAGTAAACCTGGATCCACCTTCTGACGTATGACTTTTTCGTAAACGGAACGTCCCTTCTCTTTGTCAACAATGCTACCCTCTCTTAGTATGCCGTTTATTTCCAGCGCAAACCTTGAGACACTCTGACCGTCATTCAATGGAAAATTAAATTCGCCCGAAAGTATTCTGTCGTTCGGATTATAAAAAACCATTTTTTGGGTGGTAACGGCAATATTGCCAATCACTTTTATATCGATATCCCAATCTTTTAAGTAAATAGGTTTTTCTGCGTCATCAGACTTCAGTCTTGCAGTTGTTTGTGCCTGTATGGTATAGCCAAGCACAACGAATAAGAAAGTAAAGTACTTTTTCATAAGCCTGAATTTAAGTGTGAATTTTAAATGTAGCCTTTTTATGAATCAGATTAATTAATTTAATATTAACGAATCTTTTGTTCTCTCATTCTGAATATATTCTAAAAGTGAAGCATTACAGGATAGAGATAGTCCTGTAGATATGAATACTGTAAAACGGAAAAGGGTAGAGCTATATTATATTCAATCTTAAATCCTGTCTAATACATGTCGTATCAATTTATCCGTTGCACCATGCGGATCGGCACTGAATGTTCCGTCTACACGGTTTGCCAGAATGGCATTGCACGACAAAGCATGATGACCGAATAATTTGCTCATACCGTAAATAGCGGAAGTTTCCATTTCCATATTGGTGAATTTCCTGCCGCCGGGTAAGGTGATGGCGGATAATTCATCGATGTATTTTTTATCTTTTGGCGCAATGCGTACTGTTCTTCCCTGCGGTCCGTAGAAGCCACAATTTGTTAGTGTAACGCCTTTGCGCATATCTTTCGCCACCGTGTTCAACAGCGTGTCGGAGCCTTTGGCAATAACGGGATGTACACCCAGGTTTTTGACAATCGGAATAATGGGTTCCAAAAATTGTTTGTCTTCTTCCGAAACCTCAAAATTGTAAAAGCCAAGCAGTCCATCTAATCCTATACCATATTCACTGGCGAGAAAACTATCCACCGGAATGTCATGCTGCAAAGAGCCGCAGGTGCCGATTCTGATCAGACTCAAAGCGGTCAATTCAGTTTTGGCAACCCGTGTTTTTAAATCCATATTCACCAGTGCATCGAGTTCGGTAATTACAATATCTATATTATCCGTACCGATACCCGTAGACAGGCAGGTAAGGCGTTTGTTGCCTATATAACCGGTATGCGTTACAAATTCACGTTTCTGTTTTTTTATTTCAATCCTGTCAAAATAGCGCGATACTTCTTCCACCCGGTCGGGGTCGCCCACCAGAAAAATGGTATCGGCAATGTCTTCCGGTAACAAATTTAAATGGTAAATACTGCCATCCGGATTCAGGATTAATTCACTTGCTTCTATTTGCATACTTTCAAATTATAAACCAAAATACAAATTCCTTTTTAAATCACTCCTGATAAATATCATACGAAATACTTATTTTACTCTTTTCATATCGTATTTTTGAGTTAGAGTGATAACGCCAGGTCATATATTAAAAGAATATTTCGGTTTTAACGAATTCCGTTCGCAGCAGGAAGAGATTATTCAATCTGTACTAGACGGAAAGGATACGCTTGCTTTGTTGCCAACGGGTGGCGGCAAGTCTGTTTGTTTCCAGATTCCGGCTCTGATGCAGGATGGAATTTGTGTGGTAGTTTCCCCCTTGATTGCTTTGATGAAAGATCAGGTATTTCAGCTCAAAAACAGGGAAATTAAAGCGGCTGCCATTTTTTCGGGATTGTCGTATCATGAAATCGATGTGATTCTGGATAATTGTCAGTTCGGATATTATAAGTTCCTGTATGTTTCTCCGGAACGATTGAAGACGGAAATATTCATAGAACGTTTTAAGCGAATGAAGGTGAATCTCATTGCCGTAGATGAAGCGCATTGTGTTTCTCAGTGGGGTTATGATTTTCGCCCTCCCTATCTTGAAATTGCTGAAATAAGAAAATACCATCCGAAAGTTCCTGTATTGGCGTTGACGGCTTCAGCTACTCCGTCTGTTCAGAAAGATATTATTGAAAAACTGGCACTTAAAAAATATTCAGTTTTTAAAAAATCTTTTATCAGAGATAACCTGAGTTTTGTAGTCAGAAGAGAGGAGGCAAAGTATCCGAAATTATTAGAGATTGTACAGAAACTGAAAGGCAGCGGTATTGTCTATGTGCGCAACAGGAATAAAACGAAAGATATATCGGAGTACCTGATGCAGCACAACATAAAAGCAGATTTTTATCATGCAGGATTAAAGTCCAGTGAACGAAGTATAAAACAGGATAATTGGCTGAAAAATAAAACGCAGGTTATAGTTTGTACCAATGCATTCGGAATGGGTATAGATAAATCAGATGTGTGTTTTGTGATTCATATGGATGTACCCGAAAGTCTCGAAGCTTATTACCAGGAAGCTGGAAGAGCAGGACGTGACGGGAAGTTATCATATGCAGCTCTTTTATACAATCAACCGGATATAGATAAATTACAGGAGCGTATCGATCAGAAATTTCCGCCTGTGGAAACGATTAAAAATGTCTACAATGCGGTATGTAATCATCTGGGAATTGCCGTAGAAAGCGGTAAAATGCTGTCGCATAATTTTGATATCATGTATTTTTCGCGACAATTTAAACTGGATGCAACAGCTGTATATAATAGTTTGAAAATTCTGGAACAGGAAGGTTATTTACAGATGAGTGAAGGCGTGCTGCTGCCGTCACGTGCCATCTTCAGAGTAGATAAACTGGAACTGTATAAGTTTGAAGTGGCGAATTCCGGTTTTGCAACATTGATAAAATCTCTGTTGAGGTCTTATGGCGGCATCATGGATCATTATACAAAAATCAGTGAAGCTCAGCTGGCTGTGCAAATGAAGGTCTCAGAAAGTGAAGTGATAAAGCAATTAAATCTCTTGCATAAAAATAAGATACTGACTTATGTGCCTGCCAATGACAAGCCATCCATCATGTTGTTGACAGAGCGTATGCATGAAAGCAATTTGTACATCAATACACAGTACATCAATCAGCGTAAAAAAACGATAAATGAGCAGTTACAGGCAATGATTCACTTCATGGAACAAAAAACTGTTTGCAGACAGATTACGATGTGTATGTATTTTGGCGAAACAGATGCAAAGGCATGTGGAAGATGTGATATTTGTCTGGAAGAAAAAAGGAAACAGGATGCTGAAGAAGATTTCAAAAATGCCAAAAGTTATATTTTGCAAAAAACAAAAAATACCTGGGTGAAAACCGAAGATTTATTACCCAAAAATGCGCATTTTGCAAAGCAATTATACAAAGAGGTAATCCGCTTTTTGCTGGATGAAAAAAAACTCATGACTAACGATAAAAACGAGCTGAAAAGTGTCTAAGCGGATTATACTAACGGTGACGAATGATTTGGTGTACGACCAACGGATGCAGCGTATATGCTCCTCGTTGCAGCAACATCAGTTTTCGGTAGAGCTGCTTGGAAGAAATCTTACAGATTCCAAGCCCATTCCGAAACAAACATTTAAACAATCCAGATTGAGCTGCTTTTTTAATAAAGGGTTTTTGTTTTACGCTGAATTTAATATCCGGTTGTTGTTTTATTTATTGCTGAATAAATTTGATATAGTATGCGGCTGCGACTTAGATACATTGCCTGCTGCTGTGTTGGCAGCAAAACTAAAACGTAAAAAAGTGGTGTATGATGCACATGAATATTTTCCCGAAAGCCCTGAATTAATTGGTAAACCATTCAAACAATCCGTTTGGTATTTTATAGAGAAAATAGTTGTCCCGCAGACAGATGCACTATATACTGTTACAAATTCCATCGCTCAACTCTTCAATAGAAAATATAAAGCAGATTGTAAACTGGTGAGGAACTTACCCGTAAAAAATAATTCAAAACCCCAAACTCATAACTCAAAATTTCTATTATATCAGGGAGCGGTGAATATTGGCCGTGGTTTAAATGAAATGTTGCTGGCGATGTTAAAAATTGAAAATGTGGAATTCCGGATTGCAGGTGATGGCGATGAAATGGAACACATAAAAAATAGTGTGAAAGAATTGCATCTGGAGCAGAAAGTGAAATTATTGGGTAAGAAGACACCCGCAGAATTGAATAAGATTACACAGCAGGCTTTTATTGGAATCAATTTGTTAGAAAACCGGGGGCTGAGTTATTACTTTTCGCTGGGTAATAAAACATTCGATTATATTCAGGCAGGTATTCCGCAGATAGTTATCGGTTTTCCGGAATATATAGAATTGAATAATAGATACAATATTGGTCTTGTTGTGGAAGAGTTGACGATAGATAATATTTGTGCTGCCATCAGAAAATTACTTTCAGATAAGGAATTGTATCTTCAGTTACAACAGAACTGTTTACATGCGAGAAAGGAATTGTGCTGGGAAAACGAAGAAAAAAATTTGATTAAAATTTACGAAAGGTTATAGTTAATGGTAAACTCACGACTCACGACTCACGACTTACAGCTCAATATTATTTGCTTTGATGTGCCTTACCCTGCAGATTACGGAGGAGCCATTGAAGAGTTTTATAAGATTAAAGCATTGTATCAATTGGGCGTAAAAATTCACCTGCATTGCTTTATATATGGCGACAGAAAGGAGCAAAATGGGTTGGATATGTATTGCGAAAAAGTTTATTATTACAAACGTGAAAGAAGTATAAAAGATATTTTTTCCAATCTCCCTTTTATTGTAAAATCGAGAATGAAGGATAATTTGTTGGCGAATTTACTGAGTAACGATTACCCAATTTTATTTGATGCTACACATACGACAGGATTCTTAAATCATCCGAAATTAAAAGAAAGAAAAAAAATAGTGCGCCTGCATAATATTGAATGGATTTATTATAGAATTTTATTGTTGCAAGCAGTATCATTAAAAGAAAAAATCTTTTTTTACCAGGAATATAAAAAATTGAAAGAGTACGATAAACAGCTGATACATGCAGATGTGTTATCTTGTCTCTCACAAACGGATTATGAATATTATCAGGAAAAATTTCCGGATAATAAGGTGTCCCTTGATTCTGTTTTTCATGAAAATAATAACATAAACAGCATTCGGGGAAAAGGTGATTATATCCTGTATCACGGTAATTTGTCATTGTCTGATAATTACAGTTTGATTATTCAATTGTTGAGTAATGAACTGAAAAGTTGTAGCCATAAAATCGTACTGACAGGTAAAAATCCGCATATAACACTTCAGCAATTCGTGAAAGGTAAAAATAATATTGAGTTGATTCCAAATCCAACGGACGAGATATTAAATGGTTTAATGAAAGAAGCACATATTTGTCTGGCGATGGCTGCAAACCCGAGCGGTGTTAAATTAAAATTGATTAACTCATTGTTTAATGCAAGATTTGTAATTTCTAATGAAGCAGCTTTAACTGGCAGCGGGTTGGATAGTCTGGTATATATTGCTGAAGAAAATGATTTACCGGATCTTATAGATAAACTAATGCTGAAAGAATTTAAACAAGAGGAGATTGACGAAAGAAACAGCTTGCTGTCTGATAAATATAATAACCTGAATAACGCCCACCAAATTATAAATCAACTGTAAATTTTAAAAATGCAAAAGAAATTTATTCCGTTATTTTTAATTCCTGTCTTTGCCTACACTTTATACTTTGTGGTGTTCAGCGGAAAAATTGCACCCAAGCATCCGTTTGAAAAGTCTGTTTTGACAGATGATCAAAATGCAAAAGTGGCCATAAGTGATTTAATAGGAAAGGTGTTGATTGTTACCTATTTTCAGTCGTGGTGCGGAGATTGCAGAAGAGAATTACCCGAACTGGAATCCTTGCAAAAACAGTTTCCAGAACAATTGAAAGTGCTTGTAATTACGGATGAACCGTTTGAAATATCTAATCAGGT
>JADLAJ010000167.1 GCA_020848255.1 Chitinophagales bacterium | reverse complement strand
TATGGTGTATCTGCTGGAAGTGTAGATAAAATAAAGGCACATACCGTAAATTTTGAGAACGGGAAAGCAGTAGAAAGCGAAGTTGAAAAAAAAGATATCTTCTTTGATAAGCTTTATGAAGATTTTTATACCATGAAAATTCCTTTCAGAAATGTAAAAGAAGGTTCCATTATTGAGGCTGAATTTGAATTAAAATCATCAGGTTACAAATTTCCTGTCTGGTATTTTCAACGAGAGATTCCGACGTTAAAAAGCAGCTTTAAGGTTTCTATACCTGAATATTTTACATTTAGGAAAAAAATGGGCGGCTATTTACAACCTGCAAAAGTAAATGAAGACATGGAAACAGTAACTATCAATGGTGATTTCAGCTATGTTGAAAATCAAACTACTTATATGTTTGAAAATATTCCGTCGCTTATTGAAGAGCCGAATGTAAGCAGTATAGAAAATTACTTATCCAAAGTTGAGTATGAGTTATCTTCAGTAAGAATTCCCGGACGCACAGAGGAGCTTCTGAGCACCAACTGGGAAGAAATCACTAAATTACTCTACAAATCAGATAATATAGGAGTTCAAGCCTCCATTGGTTCAAATTTTATGAATGAATTATATGATCAGATTAAATCACAGACATTTAATTCAGATAGCGAGCGAATAGATGCCGCATATAAATTAATACAATCAAAAATCAGATGGAATAAAATTAATTCGGTGGTAAGTGGAAATGGAATTAAAGAAGCATATAAAAAAGGAGAAGGAAATTCCGCAGATATTAACTTGCTGCTCTTAAGGCTGTTAAAGGATTTGAATTATAATGTTTATCCCGTGGCAATTAGCACGCGCAAGAATGGGTTTCTTTCTTACTTTCCTACACTATTTGATTTTAACCATCTGATTGTATTAATAAAATTAAATGGTAAAAATTTATTGCTGGACGCGTCTGAAAAAAATTATCCTTCTTATCTGTTGCCTGAAAAATGCATCAATGACAGAGGGTTAGTTGTAAAGGAAACCGGTTTAGAATGGGTTCCTTTAAATGCACAACGGGTTCACAGCTCAGTTCAAAGTGTAGAAACAAAAATAGATGCCACCGGTAAAATGACTGGCAAATTAGTATTACAGCGAAAAGAATATGCCGCTTCACAGTTCAGGGGAAATGCCAATGATGATAATGACATTGAAAAATATTTAGCTGAGTTTGCGAAAATAAATATGCTTACCGTAAACAGCAAAGAAATCAATAATGTTGCACAAGCGAATCTGCCCGTACTTATTAATGTTGCTTTCAGCAACCAGACATCTATAGTGAACGGCGATGAAATTTTTGTTCAACCTATGTTTCTGTCCTCGATAAAAGAGAACCCATACAAATTAAAACAACGAATCTATCCTGTTGAATATACGGAACCCGTTGAGGAAACATATGTATTCAACCTTACATTGCCTGAGGGTTATACTGTATCTGAAAAACCTGCTAATATAAATTATGCTCTGCCGCAAAACGGCGGAAAATTCAGCTATCAGGTTAGCATCAACAACAATACCGTACAACTTATCTCTAAATTTTCCATTAAAAAAATCCTGTTTGCTCCGGAAGAATATGATAGCTTAAAAGAATTTTACAGCCAGATTATCAATAAACAAAACGAACAAATAGTCTTAAAGAAATTGTAATGCGTCTACCTGTACGAATTTTATTTTTGTGTATTCACTTTATCTGCTTTAGTGCTGCTGCACAATTTTCCGTGAAATCAATTCCGGATAGCTTAAAAAAGAATTCGGATGCCGTGGTCAGAAATTTCGAGACCAAAATAATTCTCAGTGAGTCGGGATACACCGAGTATACCCGAAAAATTATAACACTTTTCAACGACAACCTCTTATCAGAATGCAGCCTGGTTCTATATCAGGCACATGATGTAAAGTCAAAATTTATAAAAGCAATTATCTACGATGCTGACGGAACAATTATACGAAAAATAAAAAAATCTGACTTAATAGATGTAGGTGATTTTAGCAACTTCTCTTCTGACGCACATTTTAATGTATACGAACTGAATGACCTTAAATATCCTTGTACTATAGAGTATGAATATGAATCAACTGTTGATTTTTTATTTATTTTACCGGACTGGCAGCCTGTTATTGATTATGGCACTGCTGTAGAAAATGCTTCACTAACTGTTTACTCAAAAGATACATCTTTGTTGAGGTATTATGAAAAAAATATGCCCAACAAAACAACTATCTCTAAATCAGATAATCTTACTGTTTGGGAATGGAACTTAAACAATTTTGTGTCGGTAAAAAAAGAACCGAAATCATTAAAAGCAGAAGACGTTTTTCCCTGTGTATTGCTGGCTCCAAAAAAAATAAACTACCAAAATTACAAACATGATTTTGACTCATGGGAAGACTTAGGCGATTGGATTAAGTTACTGAATAAGGATAAAGATATGTTGACAAGTGAATTAAAACAAAAAATTCATGCCCTTACGGATACCATAAAGGATGATTATCAGAAAATAAAAATACTGTATGAGTTTATGCAGAACAACACCAGATATGTAAGTGTACAATACGGCATTGGAGGATTTCGTCCTTTTGAAGCAAAGTATGTATATGAAAGAGGTTATGGCGATTGCAAAGCATTGAGCAATTATATGTATTCTATTTTAAAAGAAGCCGGTATAAAAGCGTACTACACACTTGTAAAAGCCGGTAAAAACAACAATATAATTAAAGAGTTTCCTGCTTCACAGTTCAACCACGCCATTGTGTGTGTGCCATTAAAATACAATGATACTTTATGGCTGGAAAACACTTCTCAAAAAATGCCTTTTGCATTCAACGGTGACTTTACCGACGACAGGGATGTATTAATAATATCCGAAACACCTTCAGTAGTACATACAAATATTTATACGGCAAACAACAACAGAACAATCAATCAGATAGAGGCTTCCGTTTCAGACAACGGAAATGTTCATTTATACCTGACACATACTACAGAAGGATTATCATTTGAAGCCATTGCTCCTGTATATAATGCTCAATCTTCTGTCGATCGAGAAAAATTATTACAAAGTCACTTTAGATTTACCAATGCTGAAATAAACAACATCAGTATTACAGAGCATAAATCCAGAATTCCAAATTATGTAATTCGAGGAGAAATTAATTTAAATAATTTTACAAAACAATCTTCCAACCGCCTTTTTATACCTATTTCATTCATCCCTAAAGATGACTACATCCTGATTGATTCTACACGAAAAACACCTGTATTTGAAGCCATGAATTATATGGTTACCGATAGTGTACAACTCAGTATTCCGGATGGCTATAAATTGGATAGTAAAGAAATGAGGCAAGAATTCTCTACAAAGGCAGGTGAGTATCAGTTAAATGTTTCTCAAAACAATAATACAATAAAAATATATCGGTATATAAAGGTAAATAAAGCCACTTACAAGCATGATGAATTAGCAATAATAAGTGATTTTTACAAAAAAATCAGAGTGGCAGATGCTTATTTGATTATACTAAAGAAGCAATTGTAGTGCATGCTTCTTTAATGCATTAAAATCCACTAAAAATGTTTGTATCCCCAACTTTTCCGGCTCCGTTAAATTCTCCTTTTTATCATCCAGAAACAAACTTTCCGAAGCTTTAACTCCCTGTTGTTTCAGTACGAATTCATAAATCTCTTTATTCGGTTTTCGCAGGCCGATTTCCTGTGAGTAATAACAGGTATGAAAATTCTCTTGCAAAATATCTTCACCAAATTCAGCCTGCATATACTTCCGGATGAAATCCATATGAATGTGATTGGTATTACTTAATAAAACCAATCGATATTTTTCTGCCAGTTTTTTCAGCAAATCCACTCGGTGCGCCGGAATATCTTTTAAAATACCATTCCAGTGATGAATAACCCCATCATCGGTAATAGATTCATCTACGGCAATATCTTTTAGCTGTCGGATAAAATCCGGCACACTAATCTTTCCTGTTTCAAATTGCTGAAAATATTCCTGCTGCTGAAGCGCCTGTAGTTTTTCCGGATGAAAATTCGGCAATAAATCTTCTTCCTGCCATTCCTGATCTGTTTTCAGGTTAATGATAACACCACCGAGGTCGAATATGAGTGTTTTGATGTTTTGCATACGCTAAAATAAAAAACTCCATCAGAAAATGATGGAGTTTGTGGTCCCGCATGGGCTCGAACCATGGACCCCCTGATTATGAGTCAGGTGCTCTAACCAGCTGAGCTACAAGACCGATGAATCAACGATTCATAAAATTGAAGTGCAAATGTACATTTTTACTT
>JADLAJ010000166.1 GCA_020848255.1 Chitinophagales bacterium | reverse complement strand
TGTTGCAGAAGTTTATGAAATTCTCTGTCATTTTTCTGGGATTATTTTATGTGCTGAATACACTCGATGTCAATATTGCTACCATCATTGCAGGTTTATCCGTCGGTGGTTTGGCTTTAGCATTGGCAGCACAGGATACGGTGAAGAACTTTATTGCCTCTGTAATGATTTTTATTGATAAGCCTTTTAAAATAGGAGATACCATTAAAGGGGATACATTTGAAGGTACTGTTCAGGAAGTAGGGTTTCGCTCTACGCGTATTAAAACAGCAGATGATTCTCTGATATATATTGCCAACGCAAAATTATCGGAAATGACCATTGATAATAAAGGTTACCGTGTTTTTAAAAAGTATAAAACGGAAGTGTCTATTTCCTATGATACACCGCTTTTCAAGATAGAGCAATTTCTGGAAGGAATCAGAACCATCCTGTTAAAGTATCCATATACGAAGAATTCTACGATAGATGTTTATTTAACCAATATACAGGCTGCAGGTTTAAGTATTACGATTAGTTACACGTATAAGGTATATAATCAGCGAGAAGAATTACAACACAGGGAATTTATTCTACTGCAAATATTACGTCTAGCAGATGTGCTTCAGATAAAATTATTTGAACAAAGTCCGCTTGTATTACACAATAACAATGAAGTAATTAATCCTGAAGCATCTGAAGATGTTAACCGTAAATTGGAAAAATTCTTCAACGATCTTGATACTCAAGTTGCTGCTCGTTTGAAATAGAAATTATTTAAGTAAAACAAATACGCCTTTTTGGAATCTTTTGGTGTTATACAATTTATCGAAATATTCCAGTGTCCATAAGAAACTATCCTGCATAGATTCGTTCTTGTAAATACCATCCCAACCAATAGAGATATCATTTGATTTGAATACTAACTCTCCCCAACGATTAAAAATAGAGAAAGTAAAGTCTGTGAAATCATCACAATCTTTTAGCGGAGAAAGTATATCATTAATACCGTCGTTATTTGGTGAGAATGCAGATGGTACATAGAAAGTGCAATCACAATTTTTTGGATAGATAACTACTGTATCCGGTGCAGATTTACAATGATTAATAGTATTTGTAACTACTAAAACATAAGTGCCTGCTGTATCAGTTGTTGGTTGAGCAATATTATTATCACTCAAACCTAATCCTGTCGTCCATAAATAAGATGTGTTAGCTAAATTAATCGTACCCAATGTTAATGGCAAATGCGGGCAGCCAAACATTTGATCATCGCCTGCATAGGCAATTGGACGAACGGTGTCTATAAGTACATTAACGTCATCTGTCGCTGTACAGCCATTGCTTGTTTTGGTTACTGTTAATGTATACGTTCCTATTTTATTGGCAAGAGGTTGTGCAATTAATGTATTATTAAGACCAATTCCCGGAGCCCATGAATAAGTGTTACCGCCAGTTGAATTTGTACCGATATTTATACTGATATCTCTGCAATTTAATGTTTTGTCTAATCCTGCATCAGCTTTAGGGTGTATCGTGTCAATTCGAATATTTACTACATCATTTGTAGTACAACCATTAACTAAATTTGTAACAGTTAAACTGTAGGTACCCGGTTTGTCTGCCGTTGGATTGGATATATTAGGATTATCTAAACCATTAGAAGGTGACCATAAATATGAATTTCCGCTTACTGGAAAATCTCCGATTTTTAAACTCGGGTTTTTACAGGTTAATGTTAAGTCATTGCCGGCAAAAGCTGCAGATGTTGTAATATTTTGAAGAATCATCACTTCACTTGTAGCTTTGCATCCATTAGATGTTTTGGTTACAGTTACTGTATAATTATTTAAAGTGTTAGTTCTTGGCTGTGCAATTGAAGGATTATCTAAACCGTCCGTCGGTGTCCATAAATAAGTGTTTCCACTCAATGCCGTCGTTCCAATCTGTACACTTGATATTGCACAGGTAAGTGTTTTTGAATTACCTGCATCTGCAAAAGGCCGAATTGTATCAATATCAATTTTTACACTATCTGTTGTTTTACATCCATTGGCTATATCTGTTACCGTTACTGTAAAAGTACCGGATTTACTTACGTTGGGTTGTGCTATATTAAGAGCTGATAATCCTGATACAGGTAACCATGTGTAGGAATTGCCATTAATTTCAGGCGTGCCAATTGGTAATACTGGATTAGCACAATTTAATGTTTTTGGAATGCCTGCATCTGCAACAGGCGGCGTAATATTCTGTGTAACAACAACCGTGTCATTTTTAATACAACCATTGCTGTTATTCGTTACGGTCAGATAATAGGTATTCGGCAATGAATCTCTCGGATTAGCGATGGCAGGATTGTTTAATCCCGCGGCCGGCGTCCACGCATAAGAATTGGCAGGAACATTGTTTGTGCCTAGAACAAATACAGTATTAGCACAGGTTAACACTTTATCCGTTCCTGCATTGGCGAAAGGTTTAGCAATATTCTGAGTGATTTTCACCGTGTCTTTAGCCGTACATCCATTCACAGTTTTTGTAACCGTTAAATAGAATGTATTCGGTAAGGAGTCAGTAGGTTGAGCGGTTGCAGCACCGCTTCCAAATAATCCAGTCGTTGGAGTCCATGCATATGTATTACCTGATATAGCTGGTGTTCCAAGTATTAATTGAGTGGTGA
>JADLAJ010000165.1 GCA_020848255.1 Chitinophagales bacterium | reverse complement strand
TTTGCAAAGCAATTTTAGAAGCCGGGCCAGGACCTGTTAACATAATAGTTGGTTCTGTAGAAGTAACGGCCACTGAACGGATAATCGCTCTTGGTTTTAATCCTAACTTTTCTCCTATTTCTTTAGAACCAATCAACACCACAGATGCACCATCCACAATACCGGAAGAGTTACCCGGCGTGTGTACATGGTTGATTTTTTCGAGTGTGGTATATTTTTGTAAAGCAGAAGAATCAAAGCCCATTTCGCCCATCATCTGGAAGGATGGCGCTAAAGACAACAAGCCTTCCAACGTTGTATCCGGTCGGTTGAATTCATCTTCCGCTAAAATCGTCAAGCCATTAATATCCAATACAGGTACAATGGATTTACTGAAGCGTCCTTCTGCTTTTGCAATACCTGCCAGTTTTTGTGAACGCAAAGCATAGTTGTCGCAATCTTCTCTGGAGAAACCTTCCAGCGTGGCAATCAAATCCGCACTGATGCCTTGCGGCACAAAATCAGTATGACTGTTCACACGCATATCCAATACCCAGGCACCACCATCATAGCCCATCGGCACACGGCTCATGGATTCCACGCCGCCTGCAATAATGAGGTCTTGCCAGCCGGAACGCACTTTCATGGCTGCTAAGTTGACTGCTTCCAAACCGGATGCGCAGAAACGGTTCAACTGAAAGCCCGGAACAGATGTTGCATAGTCTGCCATCATCACCGCAGTTTTCGCGATGTTGCCGCCTTGATCACCGATGGGTGTTACGCAACCAATCACTACGTCTTCTACTAAAGAGGTATCGAGGTTATTTCTTTGTTGAATTGCTTTCAGCATTTGTGCCAGCAATTCGGTGGGTGTTACTTCGTGTAATGCACCGTTTTTTTTGCCTTTGCCGCGTGGTGTTCGCACGCAGTCGTAGATATAAGCTTCTGCCATTTTTATTTATGATTTAAGATTTATGAATTTAGATTTACAATTTATAATCGTCATTGCGAGGCACGAAGCAATCTGTTTATTTATTGAAAAGATTGCTTCACTTCGTTCGCAATGACGTTGTAGTCAAACCAAACGCTCGTTTGGTAAAAATAGGGATTAAATTTAAAAAAACAATGCGTGCATTGGAATTTATCTTTGGATAATTCCTCGCTTTGCTCGGAATGACACATTACTTATACGTCAGCCATTTTTTATGTTCACCTTCAAAATGGGCATAATCTGAAAAGGAAAGTAGTTGTGTGCCGCGAGAGGTAGTTTTGAGTTTGGTGATGGAACAGTTAGCTATGTTCAATTGCAGTTCAAAGGTTTTTTGAACGGATAAATCCAGGATTTGCTGCATAATGACGGAAATGCTGCCTCCGGAACTGAAAACAAAAACGACATCTTCTTTTTGTGACTCATTCTCAATTTTTTTCAATCCATTAATGACTCTTTCTGAGAAAACAGTCCAGCTTTCGTTGTAGTCGTGGTGCTGTTCGCTAGTCCAGCGGGTAACCGCACCAATCAGCACTTCCGTTATTTTCTCTTTGGGACTTTTATCCAGAAAAATATCTTTCTTTAATTCGTTTAAATCGGTATAGCGTGGTTCGTATTTTGCAATGATATCGCGATGGTCAAATTCATTCCAGTCTTCGTTGGTTATTTTTTCTACGTTTTCTATCTGCATTTTCTCCAGACAATAGTCCATCGTTTGCTGATGCCGTTTCATTGCACCGCTAATAATTTTGGTGGGAATGATATTGCGTTGTAAAAAACTTGCCCCTAACAATTTCGCCTGTTCAATTCCGGTTGGTGAAAGTGCATCGTATTCTTCCATTCCAAACTGTGCCTGTCCGTGTCGTATTAAGTATATCGTTGCCATCATGTAATTTGTGAATTGGGATTTGGGATTTGAGAATTATTTCATTGCTGTATTGCTACATTATTTAATTAGTCTTTTGCATCGCCAGTTTAAGTAGTGGACTAATATCCACCAGTTTTTAAATGCTTTGTTGTTCGTTTGTTTATGGTAATATCGGTAATAGATTTGTTGTGCGATCACAGCCAAACGAAACAAACCATACACTTCATAAAAGGTGAAATTCTTTGCTTCAAATCCCATTTTATCACAGTAATAATGAATGACTTCCTTGCGTAACAACATACCCGGAATATTCGTGGGTTGTCTGCGGGTGGACTTTGCCATAAAGTCATCATCTGCCTGCACCCAATACGCCAGCGTGTTTCCCAAATCCATCATCGGATCGCCGATAGTGGCCATTTCCCAATCGAGTACACCAATAATTTTCATCGGATTGTCGGGATCTAAAATCACATTGTCAAAACGAAAATCGTTGTGTATGAGACAGCTTCTTTCTTCTGTCGGAATATTTGCTTTCAGCCAGCTCATCACCTTCTCAAACTTCGGTACATTCCATGTTTTGGCTTTTTTATATCGCTCACTCCAGCCATTGATCTGACGTTCGCAGTAACCTTTTCCTTTACCAAACGTATTTAATCCGGTTGAAGAGATATCAATTTTATGCAGTTCAATTAATTTATCAATGACATTCAAACACAATTGTCTTGTTTGTTCTTTATCTAACTGTAAATCTTTTGGTAAATTGGCGCGTGGAATAATTCCCTCCACCCTTCGCATGATATAAAAATCACACTCCATTACGCTGTGATCGTTGCAAAACGCCAGCATTTCCGGTACGGTATAATAAGGCATTAACGCCTTCTGAATTTCGTATTCACGCTTCATGTCGTGAGCAGAAGCAGCTTTGGTTCCTGCAGGCGGGCGACGCAAAATCAAATCATGTGATTCGTATTTTATTCTGTAGGTCCAGTTGGATGCACCGCCTGTATATTGTGTAATTTCAGGTGTTCCAGTAACATTCGTAATGTTAGCTTTTATCCAGGCGTCTACCTTGTCTAATGGTAGTTGTTCTTTTTCGCGAACCGGTTTTGCTTTGTCTATGATGTTTTGATTCATGCTATATTTTTTTTACCTCACCCTGTCGAACTACGTTCGACTTCCCTCTCCATATGGATAGGGTGGTTCCGACAAAGTCGGAATCGGGTGAGGTCTATTTACTATTCGGATATTTTAGCAATTCAAATCTTGTAATTAAACCGCGGTGAACGGCATCGGGGCCATCGGCAATACGGATACATCTAGCCACTGCAAAAAAGGCGGTAAACGGAAAATCATTGGATACGCCTGCGCCGCCGTGAATCTGTATCGCTTCATCACATACCTGCTGTAATACATTCGGTGCCACCACTTTTATTTCAGAAATTTCCGTCATCGCGCCTAAAGCTCCCATGGTGTCTAATTTCCAGGCAGCATACAATGTTAGCAATCTTGCCTGATCTATTGCTATTCTGAAGTCTGCAATGCGTTCTCTGTTGCCACCTAAATTAATGATTGGTTTGCCAAACGCAACCCTCGACAAGCTTCTTTCTATCAATAGTTTGAGTACGTATTCCGCAGCGCCGATGCAACGCATACAATGATGAATACGTCCGGGCCCCAATCTTCCCTGTGCAATCTCAAAGCCTCGCCCTTTTCCTAAAATCATATTGGATAAAGGCACACGCACATTCTTAAAAGACACTTCTCCGTGTCCGTAAGGTTCATCGTATTCGCCAAAGACAGGCAACATACGTTCTATTGTTACACCTTCCGTATCTGCCGGAACCAATACCATACTATGCTGAGAATGCCGATTAGCAGAAGCGTCTGAAAGTCCCATAAAAATAATCACCTTGCAATCCGGATGGCCGATACCGGAGCTCCACCATTTTGTACCGTTGATGACAATTTCATCGCCTTCCACAATGGCGGTTGCCTGCATATTAGTCGCATCGGAAGACGCCACGTCGGGTTCTGTCATACAGAAGGCAGAGCGTATTTCTCCTTTTAATAATGGTGTCAACCATGTATCTTTCTGTTCTGCTGTTCCGTATTTGTGCAGCACTTCCATATTGCCTGTATCCGGTGCGTTGCAATTGAAAATTTCCGGAGCGAGAAAACTCTTGCCCATTTCTTCTGCGAGTGGTGCGTATTCAATAGTAGATAAACCTTGTCCGTGTTCAGTATCAGGCAAAAACAAATTCCACAAGCCTTCTGCCTTTGCTTGTTCTTTCAGTTCTTTCACTAATGGAGAAACCGACCATTTCGACCAGTCCTGTCCGTTATTGCGTTGATGTACTTCCTGAAAGTACTGCATTTCTACCGGACGAATTTTTTCGTCGATAAACTTTTTGATTTTTTTAATATACTGTTGCGCACGCGCGCTGTGCTGAAAATCCATATCGAAAATTTTTATTCGATATTAAATGTAACAAGAATTTGATGGAATCGGAAAATTATTGAAAAGGAAATGGTCCGTACTTAAAAACACTCCAGATTATCCAGATGACAGACAGTGTTCTGAATCGTTTATAGAGATTATTTCTATCGATTAAATTATTATTCAAAAGATGCTGTATTTCAAGCGAAATGAAAACCAACAGTATCGGCACACACGTGTAAGTAAGTCTGAAATTATAATATCCTAATACCAGAAAAAACAAAAAGAACAATAAAAACATCCATTTCAGAAACTGATAATACTCTTTATGTTCTACTTCACTTGAATAATTTTTAGATTTTTTATGCAGCAAATAAACTGCCGTAAAAAAAGGTATCAGGGTAAGCATAACCGTATTCAAAAATCTGAAGGTGAAATCAAGACAGACATATAAAAAATGAAAAAAGCCAATCGATAATGCATCTTTTATCCAGATGAATTCACGGAAGGTAGAAACTTCGCCGTTAAAATAATGACCGGAATAATGTGTGCATACAAATATCCAACTGAATGTTGGAATAACAAACAAGATAGCGGACGGCATTAAATCTTTTATCAATACCTTTGTTATACGAATAGATTTTTGTCTGATGAGGTAGGCAATTCCCAGACATGGAAAATATAAAATAAAACTACCATATGCCAGACACAGGATGCCCATACCGAATGAAATCAACAATAATTGTGTTTGCTTAATTCTATTATTAAAAAACAAGTAAACAACATAACTGATACAAATGGGTGTAAAGAAGACAAACATTTGCTCATGTGCAGAAAAGAAAAATGCTTTTACAATGCCACTGCAGACAATAAACAAAGACAAAAAGTGAATAATAAATCTATCTGTTTTTAACTGAATTAATAATTTCTCAAATAAACATAAGGAAAACAGCAGTATTATAAAATTCAAGAAAATAAAAACGATATAAAAAGGCAATAATTCAATGACCAGATTCTTATGATCATCAATATGATAGATTTTCAAAAAAGGACTCGAGATTAATTTATCGTTGATGCTTTTCTGATACAAATGTTTTTCACCGTCCATACTTTTGAAAAAATCAGAGGTTATAATTTCATCAATAATAAATTTCACCGGCAATCCTATCACGTGGGCAGCATAAATATACAAAGGCCGGTTTTGTCGTACCGCCACAAAATTACTATCCAGCAATAAGGATGGCTTACTCGTTAAATAAATATACTGATAGGAATCGCAGAACAATACAAAACCCATTTTTGAAACCTTTATATATTCTCCGCAATAGGTTCTGGTAGGTGTAACTGGTTTTTGAGCAAATAAAAACAAGAAGGTGAAAAATACGATCATCAGACTGTATTTCAGCCACATCCTTTCTTTGATGAAATGAATTACCTCTTTACCTTTTAACATGATTTCTAATACGGCTTAATGTATAGTGCTCAAATTTAATCCTATTTTATTAATAATTTTAATTTTCAAATTATTCTAAAACAAATAATCCTGTGCTAGTGGATTTTTTGTACATTTCTTGTTCTAAATCAGTTTATGGAAGATAATATCAGCAGAAACAAATTCTTAAAACTGGCCGGATTGGGCAGCATTGGATTATATATTAATTCCTGTCAGTTTACAAACCAATCATCAAAGGATGAAAATGATTCTATTAATACCAATGATTCTGCTGCAGTTTCAAATGCTTCCTTAGATATTGCCACTTCAGAGAATGTAATTGTTCACCAAAAAGGAGACCCTGAATATGAATCTTTACGTGGTGGTTTTAACAAAAGAATACAAAAATATCCACGGCTCATTGTGCAATGTAAAAACACACAAGGTATTTCCGAATCTATAAACTATGCCAATGCAAACAAACTATCAGTTGCCGTAAAAAGTGGTGGCCATTGTTTTGAAGGATTTTCATCTAACAATGACGGATTAGTCATCAATCTTTCCTTGATGAATACTGTTGAATGGCTTGATAATTCTACCATAAAAATACAACCTGGCTGTACTTTATCTAAATTATATAATGAGATATTACCTAAACGCAGATTTATTCCTGCAGGTTCCTGCGGTGGTGTCGGAGTTGGCGGTTTGACGCTGGGTGGTGGCTATGGATTTTTCAGCAGAAAATATGGATTGACTTGTGATAGTTTAGTTGAACTGACCATAGTGGATGGCAAAGGAAACATACATCATTCCAAAGACAATCCCGATTTGCTTTGGGCATGTAAAGGCGGCGGCAACGGCAACTTCGGTATTGTTACTGAAATGACTTTTAAAACCTATGACGCTCCGGCACATTTTACCAGTCACCGATTTAAAGCATTGAATGTGGATGCGGAACGTGTTCAAACTATTATGGAAAAATGGTTTCAGCTAACGACGGCTTTACCTGTCTCTTGTTTTTCGGCATTTGTACACAATGGCAGAACACTGAATATTTTGCTGACTGATTACGAAAACAACGCCAGCACGGTTCAGCAATTTAAAGAAACACTGGCTGCGTTCGTAGATAAAGTTACGATTGGCACACCTAAACCTTTGGCTGCTTCTCTGAAAAATTATTACGGCATCCAGTATCCGATTTATTTTAAAAACTCCTCTGCGGGTTTGTATGAAAACTATGCAAGGATTCAGCCTTTCATAAAAGAAGTATTACAAAAGGTCATTGATACACCGGGCATGATTTATCAAATCAATACGCTTGGCGGAAATATCAATCAACTGAGTTTTAAAGATACGTCTGCCTATCCGCACAGAGCTTATCCGTATTTGTCAGAGCTGCAAACCTATTGGGATGCCGAATCTCAAACAAAAAAATATGAAACGGCTTTTGAAGAAGTACAATCGATTTTCAGGAATAATCATATACAAACACAATACAGAAATTATCCGGATATCAATTTCAAGGATTGGCAGCATGCATATTATGGTGAAAACTATAATAGGCTGAAACAAATCAAACAACAATTTGATCCGGATAATGTATTTGGATATGAGCAGGGAATTGAAAGAGAAATGAAGATCTCTTAAATTTTACACCTTCAAAAATGCACTCAGAATTTTAGACATCTGTTCGTTTTCAATTAAAAATCCATCGTGTCCGTACTCGGAATTAATTTCGACAAACATGCTGTGCGGT
>JADLAJ010000164.1 GCA_020848255.1 Chitinophagales bacterium | reverse complement strand
TCTTTTATGTCGTAGCAATGGTCGTAATGTCCGTGAGAAATAGTCACCATATCGATGCTTTTCAAAGTAGCTTCCGCAACTTTATCTTTCCAGGGAGTATGTTTTTTTCCAAAGTTGAAAATTCCCGGATTGCTTATGTAGGGATCGCATAAAATACCTTTATCGTGGTAGTTGATAATAAAGCCGGCACAACCCAGATACGTGAGTCCCAACTTGTCATTTTTATCTTCAATAGATTGGGTAAGATAGGGTTTGACCAATTCGATATCCAGTTCTTTTCCCAGAAAATGAAATCTCAGATAGGCGGCACTAAGGAACAACATAAGCACTACGGCGAGCACCTTAAGGATTTTCTTTACCATTAGATTATTTTATTTTAAAAGTACTACAAAAAGCTAAAATACCTATAACTTGTATTCAAACATTTTAAATGGAATCCATACAGCCGATATTGGAAGCGACCGGAAAAGCAGCAACTGCCGTCAGGAAATTGTCATTAGAAGATAAAAAAGCCATCCTGATTCGTTTAGCAGCATTGCTGAATGAAAAGCAGGAAATTATTATTCAGGAAAATAAAAAAGACCTGGATAAAATGGATGATGCAGATCCGAAGAAAGACAGGTTGCTGTTAAATGAAAGCAGGATAAATGATTTAGCGAATAGTTTACACGATATTTTAAAACTGGAAGATCCGGCAGGAAAAGTGCTGATAGATAATCATTCGGCGAACGGATTGCATATTCAGAAAATTACTGTGCCGATTGGAGTAGTAGGCGTGATTTACGAAGCGCGTCCGAATGTGACCATTGATGTGGCGGCCTTGTGTTTGTATGCCGGAAATGCGGTAGTGTTGCGCGGAGGCAGTGATGCGGAATTTACCAATCAGATTTTAGTGGATGTCATTCATCAGGTTTTGAGAGAGTTTAAGGTGGATGAAAACGTTGTGCAATTATTACCGGTGGACAGAAGATTTGTGAAAGATTTACTGGAAGCGGTTAAGTATGTAGATATCATCATTCCGCGCGGCTCACAGCAGTTGATTGATTTTGTCCGTGCAAATTCTAAAGTGCCTACCATAGAAACAGGTGCGGGGGTTTGCCACACGTACGTAGAAAGTACTGCTGATTTGGATGCTGCCGCGAAGATTGTGGTTAACGCAAAAACACAACGACCATCGGTTTGCAATGCATTGGATACCGTGATTGTCGATAAGCAGATAGCGGCTGCATTCCTGCCAAAACTGATAGCTGGTTTTAATCAGTTTGAAGTAGAAGTTTTTGCAGATGAAACGGCGTATGCTATCTTACACAAGGAAAATTATCCCTTCCTGAAAAAGGCTACTTCTGAAAATTTCGGAATGGAATACCTGAGTCAGAAATGCTCGGTAAAAACGGTAGAAAATTTTGAGGAAGCGATAGAACATATCCGGCAATACTCTTCGAAACATAGTGAAGCTATTATTTCACAAAACGAAGAATTGTGTGAACGATTTTTAAATGAAGTAGATGCCGCAGCCGTTTATACCAATGCCAGCACACGGTTTACGGATGGCGGTTGTTTCGGATTAGGAGCGGAGATTGGTATTTCGACACAGAAACTGCATGCACGCGGACCCTTTGCTTTGGAGAAACTGACGACGGAAAAATGGATAGTGAGGGGAAGCGGACAAACGAGATAGTTATTCTTTTATACACAAAACATCGTAATGCTCATCGGTGTCTTCTATAGCTGTGATTTTTATTTTATTGATTCCATCAATGCGATAGAGCGAGTACCCAAATTTCATTGAGAGTTCTGTTAAGAGTATTTTTTCAGATGTATTTTTTGGTTTCAGGTATCTGTTGTCAATTTCAATCATCAATAAAGGTGTGTGTTTGAGCAGTGTGTTTTCAGCTCCGTTAATTACATAGTTTTCAAAGCCTTCCACATCTATTTTAATAAAGTCAATCTTGTTTATATTGTTTTTAGATACAAATAAATCTACTGTGGTGGAATGTACAAGTGTAGAAGTGCCGGAAGATTCTTTATTCAGGGAGATACCGGAACTATTGTTATTGCTGTGTTTTTCAAAGAAAAGGTCTTCTTCTCTGTCAGATAAGGCAATATTGTATAATTCAATATTTTTGAATGGATTTAGTGCGGTATTAGTTTTTAGGCGCTCAAACAGAAATGGAACCGGTTCAAAACTATATATCCTGCCTTCCGGCGCCAGTTTTGCAAAATTTAATGTTGTTTCGCCGATGTTAGCACCAATATCAAAACAAATAAAATCGGGTTTGATTAATGAGTACAGGAATCGTCTGTCAAAATCAACCGTATCTGTTATGTTGAAATAAATAGCATGTTCCATGTAATCACTGATATCCAGTTTGTATTGAATACCATTTCTGGTGCAAGTTCGGAATGATTGTTTGGGGTATAATGAGATATTGGCAATAAGTTTTTTTGATATTTTGCTTCCATTAAGGATGCTTTCAGATAATGTCCTCTCAATAACAGGTATCTGACTAATACGTCTGAAAATATTCAAAAAATCTGTTTTGAAACCCATGTGTAAATTTACAGAAGAAAATATGATTTCAGATTACATTCTCAAATCTTCCACATGCACGCCCGGATGTTTGCCTGCATCAAACTTGAAATAGTTATCATCCAAATTTGCTTTAGAATTAAAAGAAGTAACATTGTAAGTGTACAGGTTTCCGTTTTTGTCAAATACTTTCATGCGTTTAATGTATTTCACATTTTTATCAATCCAGATACGTACTTTAAAAAATGGTTTACTTTTATCTTTTGGCATTAAGTCCACTACTGAACAGTTTACTTTGTCAATTACTTCTTCGCCATTCATCATATAGTTGAAATCATTCTGGTAAATAGTGAACATATTAGATGGTGTAATATCTTCCTTATTCGCCTCGTAATCGTTGATTTGCACTTCGTTTATATCTTTCAGGTAAGTCCAAACACTTTGTTTATCACAGAAAATCTCCTGTTTTCCCATCAGTAGTTTGTATTTTTCCCCTTTCAGGTAAACATTGCCGGTTTGCGTGGTTGTTTTATTTTGAACGGGATTTACAGTAGTCAATGAAAAACCTGCTTCTATTGA
Source organism: Chitinophagales bacterium (assembly GCA_020848255.1). Classification (GTDB taxonomy): domain Bacteria; phylum Bacteroidota; class Bacteroidia; order Chitinophagales; family JADIYW01; genus JADJSS01. The sequence goes on along the minus strand of JADLAJ010000164.1, from coordinate 2,292 downwards.
GTTGAAACTCTTGTATGTTTTGCTCACTGCATCCAGCAGTTTTTTGGCATTCGGATCGTTTAATTGCTTATCGGGCTGATAGCCGAAAATGGACAAAAAGAAAGTAAATATGGAAAAAAGCTGTATCATGTCGTTGCTACAAAGTTAAAAAGTTTAGGTTTACGTTATTCGTTACGTTTGCCGTTTTGTTACAAAATAAAAAGAAATTTGAGATTAATCTCATCATTCGCCGAACTCCTGCAAAATTCGTTCCAATTCTTCCTCCGTTTTTATATACACTTCACGTGCTTTGCTGCCGAGATTCGGTCCTACGATGCCAACCGCCTCTAATTGGTCCATTAATCTGCCGGAACGGGCGTAGCCTAAAGCTAATTTTCGCTGAATCAGAGAGGTAGAGCCAATCTGGTTGCGCACAATTAATCGGGCAGCTTCCGCAAACAATTCATCTTTCTCGTTATAATCGAACTGTCGTTCACCTTTATCCGCTTCTTTCGGATCGATATATTCCGGTAATTCGTATGGTGTCGGGAAGCCTTTTTGGTCACCGATAAACTTGGCAATGTGCTCCACTTCAGGGGTATCTACAAACGGACATTGCAAGCGTGTCAGTTCGCCGCTTTGCGACAAGAGCATATCTCCGCGGCCAATCAGCTGGTCGGCACCGCCTGCATCCAGAATGGTGCGGGAGTCTACTTTTGCCGTTACCTTAAATGCAATACGTCCGGGGAAATTCGCTTTGATGGTTCCTGTAATGATATTTACGGATGGTCGTTGCGTAGCAATCACTAAATGAATACCAATCGCACGGGCCAGCTGTGCCAGACGTGCAATAGGTGCTTCTACTTCCTTGCCGGCCGTCATCATTAAATCAGCAAACTCATCCACTACTAGAACGATATACGGAAGGAAACGGTGTCCGTTGTTTGGATTTAATTTTCTGTTTAGGAATTTTTGATTGTATTCTTTCAGATGACGAACCTGTGCCACTTTCAACAATTCATAGCGTGTATCCATTTCAATGCACAACGCATTTAAGGTATTAATTACTTTTTTGTTATCGGTAATAATGGCATCTTCTTCGCCGGGTAGTTTTGCGAGATAGTGGTTTTCTATAAGTTTGTACAAATTCAATTCCACCTTTTTCGGATCCACTAAAACAAACTTCAATTCTGCAGGATGTTTTTTGTATAACAATGAAACTAAAATAGCATTCAATCCAACAGATTTACCTTGTCCGGTGGCACCCGCCATTAGTAAGTGCGGCATTTTTGCCAGATCCACCACAAAATCTTCGTTGGAAATTGTTTTTCCCAAGGCTATCGGTAAATCCATATCCGATTTCTGGAATTTTTCACCGGCAATTAATGAGCGCATGGAAACAATACTCTTCTTCACGTTCGGTACCTCAATACCAATGGTACCACGACCCGGAATCGGTGCGATGATACGGATACCCAGCGCTGATAAACTTAAGGCAATATCATCTTCCAGATTTTTAATTTTGGAGATACGAACGCCTTTGTCCGGAACAATTTCATACAAGGTAACGGTTGGACCAACGGTAGCTTTTATTTTTTCGATACCGATATTGTAATGGGAGAGCGTTTGTACAATCTGGTTTTTATTTTGTTCTAATTCTTCTTTGTTGATTTCGATTTGTCCGCTGCCGTGTTCTTCCAGTAAATCTATGGAAGGGAATTTGTATTTGGATAATTCCAGTCGCGGATCAAAGTTCGTATCCAATCCGAAATGTTCCATTTCCGGGTCGGTTTCTTTTTTTCCGGGTGATTCCTGCGTCTCGTCAATAGTGCCGAATGCCTGAATTTCTTCGATTTCAAAATCAGGATCCAAGGTGAATTTTTCTTTTTTAGGAGTCGTGTCTTTCAGCGGTTGTTCCAGTTCAATATCTGTTACTTCTTTTTCAATAAGCTCCATTTGTATGGACGGCGTTTCCTGCACTACATCATTTTCGTTCAGGACTTCAAATGTTTCATCCTGATGATGCGGAGTAGGTATAAATGTTTCTTCAGGAATAATACTTTCCATTTCATAGCCATCTTCTTTCTTCAGTTCCTCTTCTTTGTAAAATTCGTCTATTTCTGTCGGCTCATTCTTTTCTTTTTCCAGCGCATATTGTTTTCTGCGTTCCCTCCAGGCTTGTCTCCATGTAGAAAATTTTTCGTATGCATCTTTCAGGTTAAATCCTAAAAAGGAAAAACCGATAATGCCTAATAAGATACCCAACCCTAAATTGCCCATTAAGGTGGACAGCCATTCATAATTGTTTTTACC
>JADLAJ010000163.1 GCA_020848255.1 Chitinophagales bacterium | reverse complement strand
GTTGAGCCTGTCGAAACTTAATCCAGTCTCTTAAATCCCATATTAAACGTAAATCCCTGGTATTTGCCGTTCATGACAAATTCATCGTCGGTCAAATTGATGATTTTGTGATTTTCCGTCCCGTCTTTATCTACCGTCACTACTGTTTTGGTTGAATGGTTATACGACCATTTTCCATCGTATTTTTTATTGCCTTCAAACTCTTGCAAGTTTCCGTCTGCTAAAAAAATTAAAAGCGAGGCAGGGAGCTTTGCCGGAATTTCTTTTTTCTTCCCCTTAAATTCTAAATAAGTCAGTTTCCATTTATGACAAACCAGTGTTTTTATCTGTGCTTCTGTAAGGACTGAAAAAGAATCTTTCGCTACAGCTAGGCCTGATAGAAACGTTAACAACATCAATGATAGAAATACGCGCTTCATATTTATGATATATTATTTGGAATATAAAGGTATAAAATTTGTTTTGAACAGGATTTTCGAAGTTTATAATAATGGTTAAATTTTAGATTTTGCTTTCTCCTTTATACGTTATACATTTACATCGTGCAACATGAATTAATCATCGCAGGTAAACAATTTTCCTCCCGTTTATTTCTGGGAACAGGAAAATTCGGTTCTCCTCAAACTATGCAGGAAGCCGTTATTGCTTCCGGTACACAGTTGGTTACGATGGCCTTAAAACGCATCGATTTAAAAACACAGTCAGACAATATTCTTACGTATCTTAGAAATACCTCTGTTGATTTACTGCCGAATACCAGCGGTGTGCGAACCGCCAAAGAAGCCGTTTTTGCGGCACAGGCGGCGCGGGAAGCATTGCAAACCAACTGGATTAAACTGGAAATCCATCCGGACCCCAGATATCTTTTACCGGATGCTATCGAAACCTTAAAAGCAGCCGAAGAATTGGTGAAACTGGGTTTTATTGTACTGCCATATATTCATGCGGATCCTGTTTTATGTAAACGCCTGGAAGAAGTGGGTACACAGGCGGTAATGCCTTTGGGTGCACCTATAGGCAGCAACAAAGGACTGGAAACAAAAGAATTTTTACGCATCATTATCGAACAAAGTAAAGTGCCTGTCATTGTAGATGCCGGTATCGGCGCACCCTCACATGCAGCACATGCCATGGAGCTGGGGGCAGATGCCGTATTGGTCAATACCGCTATTGCCGTTGCACAAAACCCGGTTCAGATGGCAGAAGCATTTAAACTGGCCGTCATTGCCGGACGAATGGCATACGAAGCCAGACTGGCTAAAATATCTGATACGGCACAAGCCAGCAGCCCGATTTCTTCTTTGTTGGATTAATAACGTCATTGCGTTCCGAAACTTCGGAAGAAGTGAAGCAATCTCTTCAGTAATTCTATAATGGTTATATTACATGTGATGTGAAAAAGCATTAACTTTATTTAAAACCAAACCTATGTCACAACCATTAAAGTGTCCGCAATGTGGTGCCAGCGAAGCTAATTTATTACAGGATAATATCTATCAATGCAAGTTTTGCGGTTCCATCTATGAATACGGAGATGTAAAACCTGTTTTTGAAACCACCGTAAGGCAGCAGAAACCAATCTCATTTGATGACAAAAAGTTACAGGAAATTCCTTCTAAAATAATAAGATTTGTAATCATTGGTTTTGCTTTGATGGTTATTGGTTTTGCCGCAACTATTATCCTTTCTGTTCTTCACAAAACAAAAACTTCTTCGTCCGTTCCTGCTAAATTATACAAAGATAATAATGAAACCAACAGCAGTTTTACCCTTGTAAATACAAAGGAAGGCCCGCAGGTTTGGACAATTTCCAGAAGAAATTCTGACGGATTAAAAGAGGTAAGTTATTTTCTGAATAAGATTGATGCAAAAGAAAATAAATTACTGGCATCGCAGCCAATTGGCAACACCATTACCTGGGAGCAAAGCCTGAAAGATGCATATAGACTGGAAGGACTGAAGCCGATGGGAAATATCTGCTGGCTGATTTATGGCGAACAGTTAACAGGATATGATGTGAATACACAGCAGGAAGTTCTTAATAATGAGTTGCTGGGCAAACAGTTTAGTGAATTGAAAAATGGTATTGCCGAAGTAGAGGATGTATACGATATGGATGGATTTAAATTTACCACTAAAGATGGTTATACATATTATTACGAAGCAGTTTTGAATAAACTGTATACCGAAGAACAGTATGAGGATAAATCAAGTCTTGAAAAAACGTTTACAGATAAAACGGAATATTGTTTTACGGATGCAGAACGCCAGCAATTATATAAAATCACCAGAAAGGTTGGGGAGTTAGTTAAAAAACCTTTATCTGCAAATATAGTAAGCAGTCTTGTGAAAGATAATGAAGCCTGGTATAAACGGGTTTATAAAATAAGCTCCTTTGAAGAGTTTACTCCGGGTATAATTTATTTTAAAGCAAGTGTGTTGTATTCTGATGAAAACAACATAGTGATGATTTATCAAAATGAACTGGGTGAAGATGCCCCTGTTATTCTCAAATGTCTGGATGCGGATAAAAAAGAAATATGGTCGAAGACAGGAGAGGAAACTGCGTTGTTTAAACCTTTTTTAAAATCTACTAATTCAGTTAGCTTTTTAAATGGCAGTCAGCTGGCAATAATGCAGCCCTATCAGTTGGGTGTTTCTTTGAATATGGAGAACGGAGAAATCAACTGGTCATTTAAACCTTATTAATAAAATTCGCCATTGGAAAATCAACGTCATTGCGAATTTGTTTATGAGTTCTGAAACTTCGGAACGAATAAGCAAATGAAGCAATCTGTTAAATTAATTATTCAACAGATTGCTTCATGCATTAACCTGTTTATATAATCCAAAAACCTGAAAAATGCATTCGCAATGACGAATAAAAAAATGCGCTCCTATCGAGCGCATTTTTTATTTAATTACTAACTACTAAATTCTAACAACTTTAATGTACCATCACTTTCGTTGAGGTGGCTTTGTCTCCATCCAGCATTTGAATAATGTAAATACCATCCGCCAGTTTGTTTTTGATGCTCAAATCAAAACGGTTGTACCCGCGAACGACTTGTTTGTTTTCCTGATGAACTAATTTTCCGGAAACTTCATACACATTAAAACCAACCTGTTTGTCTTTGGTAGAATTTACCTCCACCACTACTTTTGGTTGTGTATAGAAAATATGCACGCCATTTACTTCATTACATTTTACCTGAATAAATGAATAGATGGTTTGCTGATTATTATTATCTACTTCTATCAAACGGTAGTAGCTGCTGTTTGCATTTACCGAAGTATCAGTAATACTATAACTTCTTGCCTGATTGGAAAAGCCTGCAGCTAATACTACTGCCACCGGTGTGTAGTGTACACCATCTTCCGAACGCTGTACAATAAACTGTTTGCTGTTGAATTCACTGGCAGTTGTCCAGGAAATTCTGGAGATTCCGTCTTCCAGGCAGGTGCCGCTGAAGGAAGTTAATTCAACAGGTAAAGGATTCGGAGCTCCGCCGCCAAAACCGAAATTTGAGAATCCTGAAATTCCGCTGCGTGAAACGGTTGGAGTTCCTGTACTTCCTGTTGGTTGTAAATGCGTGCCCGGAGTTGTCCAGTTGCCAGCGCCTACTCTTTTTAATAAAGTCAACTGACATAAGTCTGTTACCGTGCTGAAATTTTCTCCGGTTAAAGCTAATGTATAAGCACCATCACTAAGCGTAGATGATTGCGGTGTTCCAATCCAGTATCCTTCGTCTTCCGTAGAAGTTACGTCGAATGTTGCACAAGAGCCAACTGCCGGTATTCCCGTAATCGGTAAGCCGGCAAGTCCCATATTTACACTGTTAAAATTCACATCCAAAGAACCTCCTGTTGTTGGAGCAGAGGTGAATTCGATCAGGTATTTTCTATTTCTTAGAGTGCTGCTTACGTCTTCTCCTAAAGGAAATAATCCGGAGGCGATACCGCTGTTGGTACCATTATACCATCTTCTCATTTTTCCTACTACGTAGCCTGTTGTGTAGTCCAGCGTTCCTCTGTTGCTTATATCTTTTCCTAATTCTATTAAATTGGAAGAGCCCGTAATAATGTGACCACTGCTCATTTTTAGAATGCTGTCTGCACGTACAGTATTGCTAAGAGTTACTTTGTTGCTCGCGGCAATTTTGTAGATATATAAACCGTTGACCGTTGATGGTAATCCGCTGCCGGTAACCATATCCCCGTTACTGATAAAGCCATAGCTGGCTTTTGAGGAAAAATTACGTGTGCCTGATGTTCTTATGTTGCCATCAGATGTACCGGTACCGGAACTCTTGATTCCATTTGGACTTCCGTATAATAAACCTGCATAATCTTTTATATTAATAACCTGAGAACTTCCTGTGCCATTAGTAATATTATCAGTTTCGTCCATGCGGAAAACAGCCGGTGCATTCACATTTAATGTGCCTGTAAGCTTAAAACTGGATGCCATGTTGACATTTCCGGCATCTGCAAAGGTACTGCTGGTCGACCAGTTAGCGGCATCTGCATTAATATCAATATTGTAATAATCTACAAATTTATTACTACCTCCGGAGGTAGTGTAATTACCTCTTATCAGTTGCTGCTGTGTGGCGGTTGTACTGTAAAACTCAACGGTGCCACCAGTCAAAGAGTAGTCAACATTATAACCTGTCAATTCGGGTTGTTCTACAGCGAGTTTTCTTATTCTTATTCTTGAATTGGTACCGCTCATTACCAAACCGCCCGGACCTGTAAAGGACTGAGGCGTTGTAGTGGATAAACCATGACAATTGACTATGGCATCGCCAGTTATTGTTAATGCTGAGTCAATCACAACGGTACTGGTCAGGTTTTTAAAATCCGTACCGAGTGTATTGGCACCGCTGAAAGTTACATTAATATAGTTTTTAGGGTAGGTTGTATTTCCTCTCAGAGATTGAAAACCGTTGGATGAACCTGTACCTGCAAGTTCAATAGTTCCACCATTTAAATAATATT
>JADLAJ010000162.1 GCA_020848255.1 Chitinophagales bacterium | reverse complement strand
TTATTGGAAGCATACAGATATGCCCAATCCACCTGCAATAACTCAGGGTTGTTTTCAATGTTCTCAATCGCTAATGCCTGTTGTGTAGAATCATCAATATAGCTTGGCAGGTATTTGTAATAATCCGGTCTAGGGTCTCTTGCATTGTATCTGTCAAAACCTGATAATGCTCTTTCTCCAAAACTGTATCCTGCAGAAGAAAGCAGGTTCATATTTTCTTTTGGTTTCCATTCATGAGTAAGAATAAATACCGGTTGGTGTCTGTACTCCACTCTCGAGTTTCTTACTTTTCCGTTCTGGTATCCCCAGTTCGGGTTATAATAATTAGAGCCTGCCAAATCATACGCTTCCTGCGTCGTTGCAGCTGCTTTTCCCTGCTTGGTGGGTACTCCGAAAGCCGTTAATGCCAATGACTGATTTTTAAACATTTTTTGTACCGATGCGAAGTAAGATATACTCTGCATAGCAGTTCCTTCCACATATCCTTTTTTCGCCCATCTGCCGAATACTGATACGGCAACGCTCCAGCCTTTTTTAGTAATACCCGATCCCCAAGTTACGCCGCCTCTCAGGTCATATGTTCTGTTAGATGTACCAACCGTAACACTTAGTTGCTTTCGCTGCTTTGCCGCACGCGTATCAATAGAGTATAAACCACCTACAGAACCAAACGCAAAGGTAGATGCTTTTAATCCCAGTGAGTTTTCCCGGTTACGGGTAACATCATTTAAACCGGACCATAAATTAAAAGAAGAGAAACCATTATCAATGTATTCTGTCGGAACACCATTCATGTAAGTGTCGTAAAAATCATTATCGTAGCCTCTGATTCTGAAACGGGTAATTCCAAAATTAAAGGAAGCTGCATTCAGAAAAGGATCTCTTCCGGCAGTTAATATAGCAGAAACTCCCTGATCAGAACCCGATTCGTCATTAGCTTCCACATCCTCCAGTGTAACTGTAGGAATATTGTCGTCTAATTTATCATTGATTAATGAATCTGATTCAACTGAAAGAATGATCTGGGCTGTATCCTGTCTTGTTTTACCCTTGGCTGAAATAAGAAAAGGCACACTGATACTTATAATTATAATCAAGGAACGTCGTATCATAAAAATTGGTATTGAATTTGATAAGTTTGGAAAAGATTAGCTAACAAAGGTAAAGATAATTCCTCAATAGTATATGCCGGCACAATTCATATTTTCCACAATAAACAATCATAATTAATACTTATTTTTGGGCTATGAAAAATACTCTCCTTTTATTTATATCACTTTTTTCAGTGAGTCACCTATGGGGTCAGGATAAGCAATACAAAATAGTTGCAGCAGGTTTTTACAACCTTGAAAACTTCTATGACACTATTAATCAGCCAAATGTAGATGATGAAGATTTTACACCTGACGGAAACTATCACTATACAGGAAAGATTTTCCTGGATAAAGTTGATCATCTGGCTGAGGTATTATCTCAGATTGCAGTGGATAAAACGCCGGATGGACTTGCCTTTTTCGGATGTGCAGAAATAGAAAACAGAACAGTGCTGGAAACCCTTGCCAACCACCCGAAACTGAAAGCCAGAAATTATCAGGTAGTACATTATGACGGACCTGATTTAAGAGGTGTTGACTGTGGATTTATGTACAATCCAAAATATTTTAAGGTATTGGAGAGCAAATCTATACGTGTAAATCTGAAAGAAGTAGTAAAAGACTGGAGACCTACCCGTGATGTATTATATGTAAAAGGATTACTGAATGGCTCGGATACAATACATGTTTTTGTGAATCACTGGCCATCCCGAAGAGGTGGTGAAGAAGCTACGGCACCTTTGCGTGAATTTGCTGCAGGAATCAGTAAACACATTATAGATTCATTAATGGCCATCAACCCAAACACAAAAGTGTTGGATATGGGTGATTTAAATGATAATCCCACGGACCCTTCCATGGTGAAAGTTTTAAAATGCTGCGATAAAAAGGAAAACTGCAAGCCTGGCGGAATGTTTAACCCATGGGTAGATTATTATAAGAAAGGAATCGGCACTTTAGCATTTAATGATTCCTGGGGGATTTTCGACCAGATTGTATTATCCTACGGATGGCTGAACCATGAACAGTCCGGTTATTTTTATCAGAAAGCCACTATTTTCAGTAAAGACTTTATGGTTCAAAAAACAGGAAAATACAAAGGATATCCTAAACGTACCTGGGACTGGAATATCTATAATGCAGGATACAGTGACCATTTCCCTACTTATATTACGCTTTTGAAACAAGTGAAATAAAATATTTTTTAAATAACAGATACAAATAAAAATCACGACCATGGTCGTGATTTTTATTTATTTGATGAATTTATTCATTATTCTTTGATAAAGGAACTTACATTATTGCTGTCCTTGTAGATCAGATTCAGGAAATACATTCCCTTAGTCAGGTTGCTGATATTTAAACTAGGAATACCCATTGCATTTATCTTTTGTGAAATTAAAGTTCGGCCCAATATATCCGTCACTTCTAATATCGCATCTTCCGTTAGTGTTGTCGATGTTTTCAAATTCAATAAACCATTCGTCGCAGGATTCGGATAAACAGAAAACTCAACAGTTGATTTATTATATTTTACAGCAGTGGCAACACAGGATGAAGAGATCCCATTTACACCAAATACTTTCTCAACCCAATGCGGATAATCAATATATGGATTACGGTTACCCTGAATACCCTGTACCGCATCATTACGGTTGCGTTCAAACTGACTTGGAGGATCCAGTTTGTGCCATTTCACGCACAACTGTAATATCCATGGGTCAAGGCCGGGATATTTGTTGCCATCCAAAACATTGCCGGATGTACTCCTGCCTATCCAGTTCACAATAGAGTCCTGATAACGTGTGACAACATACAGATAGGCTCTTGCAAAATCACCTTTGAAAGAATCAATGGGTTCAAACACATTAGAAGAATTGTAGCCGTAATTCAAAGAGGAATTAGAAGTGCCAATTTTGGTGCTATTTTTAGAAGTATAAATTATAGTAGAGCCAACATACCCGATGGATAAATTCCCTTTTCTGAAATTTACATAATTATCTGCTGGCCAGATAAAATGAATATCCGAGTACATCGGATAAACATCTGCGCCACCAAACCATGATTTCGGAAATACATGTTCCTTGTCGTAGCAAAAGCATTCTGTACTGGAAGACCTACCTAAACAAAAATCAGCGGGAAAACGGAATGAACAATAATCTGTACCATTTGGATTTTCAGATGAATACTTATCTGCAACCACATCTCCGCCGCCGGATTCTGCAGGTTTTAAATCGGTCAGATTATAATAATTGTCCACGCTGCCATATGGGATAACAACATAATTCTGTGTTATTAACTGCGCCAGTGCGGTCTTAAAAGTACTACAGGACTTGCTGGTATCTATAGAATTATAGTAGGTACCCGGACCAGCCATTGCTGTGCAAACAGATAAGAATACAGAAATTATTGATATGTATAATATTCTCATTTATAATTAATTATTCACCAAATAAAAAAACTCGTCTTTGTTCATTGCGACCTGCAAGTTACAAAGACGAGTTTAAAAAATCTAGTTAATTCTTTATTCTACTATGAATGTACTAACGTTGTTAGAACCTTTATATATTACATTTAACAGGTATGTACCTTTTGCAAAATCACTTACATCTATCATTTGCATAGCACTTCCGGATGAAATTTTCTGAGCGCTTAATTTTCTTCCTAAAATATCTACCACTTCAATTACAGCATCTTCCCGTAAAGCCGTCTTAAACTTCACGAATAAAGAACCGCTATTGGTTGGATTCGGGAATAAAGAGAATTCAGCTTCAGCATTATTGTATTTAACTCCCGTAGACAATGCCGTTTTAATGGTAGTGGTTGCTGCACCTGAATAATTCGGTCCGTTGGTGCAATTCTTATTTCTAAACGTTACAAAGAATATTTTGTAAACAGTATTTGGCGTTAATCCTGTAAGTGTGTAAGAAGAATCTGTACCTCTGTAATATACTCTCGCAGGAGTAGCTGTAGAAGATGCAATTGTTGCACCCACCGGATAGTTCACACTGTCTCTGAACGTAACAAAACCAACTGTAGTAGGTGCGGCAACAACCATCACACTATCTGAATTGACCGGATTTGTCCATTTTATAGAAATAGTGGTAGCTGTTGAATCCAGTTTAACAATAGAAGTATTGGAAACACCGGTTGGATCCTGACAATCTGTACCTGCGGCAGTACGAATTGTTACACTTCCAGGATTATTTGCATAGTTAGGTCCATTGGTACAATTTCTGTTATTAAATGTCGCAAATAATATTTTATAAACGGTATTTGTTTGCAGGCCGGTTAGTGTAACCGTTGAATCTGTTCCTCTGAAATACACGATACCATTACTACCCGGAATTGTAGAACCTACGCCATAATAAACACTATCGCGAACTGTTACAAAACCGATATTGGCATTTGTTCCGGCAATCACCATTACACTATCTGCATTAGCTGCATTTTTCCATTTTATGGTAATTGAATTAGTAGTTGAATCTAGGTTTACAACTGTAGCCGTAGAAATACCTGATGGCTGAACACAATCCACCAAAGGCGGTGTACCAGCTGTTGTAGTATCATCTCTGTTTACTCCATTTGAAGAAGAGCGTTTGTAATTTTTAAATGCACCGCAAAGGTTATATGGAATAACAGCAACATAATATTTGGTGCCTTGTGTCAATCCCGTTATTGAGAAAGAAGTATCATTAGCACTGGATGAAACATCTCCTACTTTTGATTTGAATGCACCTAAAGATATGGAATCACCCACATTATAGTTTACGCTGTCTAAAGGAAATCCGATATTTGAACTTAAACTATAAACTACCACATAACCTGCAGCTGCCGGGTTGCTTTTATTGAATTTTCCATCTATGTTATTATTACCAACAGCTGTAAATACCAGATTTGTAGGAGTGTTTGTCGGTTCAGGACATGCATCCAACAATGTTTTGGCAGTATCATTCGCCGGAGCAGATATTTTGTAGTTGGGTCCGCCTGTACAACTTGTATTGTTATATGGAAAAACATGAACCTTATAAATTGTATTCTGAACTAAGCCACTTTTTGTAAAGCTGGTGCTTGTTCCGTTGCTGATCACTGTTGCAGTACCTACTGTCTGCCCTACTGTATAAGCAGTTGCATCTGCAATAGTTGGCACTGTTGCATTACTGTCTATTAATACTAAATAGCCATCTGCTGTTACTCCTGTGAAAGAACCTGAAATTGCTGTTGTACTCGTTGCCGTTGCTACTACATTTGTTACGGAAGCAGCTGGCTCTGTACAGGCAGCAACTGTGCCCGTTGTAAAAGAAACACTGAAATCATCTATTGCCAGCATATCATCAGAACCCGGGAAAGCATCAAAATCGTTGAAACGAATCCAGAAAGTAGCACCATCAGGTATTACCATTCCTGTTATATTTCCTGTTACTGTTGCAAAAACAGTATTGCCATCTAATGCACTTGCAGTAGTAGAGGTGTTTGTAGAACTACCTGTTAATGCCGGAACATTTGTCCATGTACCTAAATGTACAGAATCCGTTCCCGTTGCATAATCCACCAAAAGCGTATCTCTCAGGCCTGCATTTGTATTTCCTCTTCTCCATTGTTCACATCTATAAGAAACAGATGCAGAAACAATTGTTGAGCCAGTATTATTTACAAACTTTGCACCTACATACAATGGTTTCGCGCTTGTAGAAAGCAGCATTCCCATTGCACGCTCAGTAGTAGAGCCTGTACCGGCAGCATAAAATCCACCCGAATTAGCCGTACCGCTTCCTGCTGTGATGGTCGTGCCGTTGGCAGCATATCTGAGCCAGTTGGCAGGGCTTGGATTCGTGGTAGATGTACCAGTAGCCGGCAACCCATCGAAGTTTTGCGTGTAAGGTGTCGTGTTAGTGATTGAAATTTGTGCTGTGGCTGCGCTTATCATTAAGCAACATACCGCAACAAAGAGTGTAATTCTTTTATTCATTTGTATAGATTTATCATAAATTATAATACAAAAATACAACTAATATTTTGAATAGTCAGTTGTAATTTAGTGTTTTGTTGGTGTATGTGGATAACCAATAACAATATTGAGCAAACAGTTTAAGAAAACCCTAAAGAGCTTTAATAATCAATCAAATATACTTTTAACAGTGAGTTCAGGTGTAGAGTTTTACTCTTTGATTTTAACAAATGTACCCACCGATTTACCTTGCTCATTTTCAATACTTATAAAATACCCTCCTGCGGCAAGTTGACTTACATCAATTTTAATTTCTTGCTGAAGCGGTTTATCATATTCGGTTCTGTAAACAGACGCACCTTGTGTATTATAAATTGTAAGCACCGATTTTTTGTACATCATCTCTTTACTTAAAGTAACAGTTAATTCATTTTCCGCAGGGTTTGGATAAACAGCCAATGTATTACTACTTGTTTTGTTCTCTTTAATTCCTGATATAATTGCAGTTGTATCATAATAAATATCCAGATACGGACCTTCAAATTCGGTGGTGTCTCCGTTGTAAAACGTAATTAAATTATTATCTGTAATAGACAAACGGAACTGTGTAATACCATTCTTATTGATATACTGTAATGCGTCTTCGTTCAGCTCCGCACGTAAGGTATAATCATTACCCCTTAAACTGCCGGCAAAGCATGCCACATCCGTAAGGCTGGCCGTGGCTAGATAGTCACTGCCTTCGATGACATCATTTCCGAAAGTGCCGTTTTTAATATCCAGTACAAAATTTTGCGGAAATCTTGTAATCGGACTATAAGGTCTAGCAATTGTTTTTTCTTTAAAAAAGAGTACTGCCTTTTTTACTTTCTTATTGGCTGGTATAACAGCTGTATTAAAACTAAAAACTCCTTTGGTTTCTAACTGCTGGTTATTTTTTCCGACCAGTACATTCCCTGTTCCGGTGTTGGTACCTGCATCTACCCAACCGTCAAAATTTTGTCCTAAAGAGTGTATCGTGGTATCCTTATTTCTTCTCAGATAATTACTGATAAATTTCCGAACATAAAATTCTGCCAAAACGGTAAATCCATCAGGACTTAAATGATAGGCATCGATTCCACCTAGCCCCATCGCTATGTGCGGAGACGGATATCTGATATCACCGCCGGGAAACGGAACCGACCTCGGCGGGTATGTTCCATATGGTGCATACCGAAGCGGAGTTGTTTGTCCGTAATGCCATTGCATCAACCCTGTGCAATTAAAGAAATGCATGTACGGCTGATGATATGCCTGAATGACAGAATCCTGATATGCCGTTAAATAACCCAGAAAACGATTGACTTCATAAGCTGTAAAGTATCCGTGACCACTCCATGTGTCACAATACGGATCCCAGGGAAAATCGATACAGGGGTCCTGAAAATTCGGGTAATCATATCCCTGCCATATAATTTGTGCATTGGGTATCTTGGTATGTATTAAACCAAAAATACTATCCATAAACAGCTTAGCAGTATAAAGATCATTATCTACCACATTTAAAGAATCTCCTGAATAAAATCCAAAACCAACATCATTTCCTCCAAGAGACACAATCACTACATCAATCGGGCGTGCAGCATCAGAAGTAAGTGCGGCTTCCAGTGCAATTCTTGCTAAAGGAAATTGCCACCATGTTTCAGCGGTCATACTAATTAGTACGGTTGCATCTCCGATTACGCCTACATCCGGAAAACCATATTTGGCTAACGCAGAATCATAAGACTGGTAAAGCTGCGGAAAGTGCATCCAGCTATCTCCAACCAAACGGACTCGTGTGCTGGACTGCTGAGAACAGGCATCTTGTGCCACACTAAAATGACTGAAATAAAAAAGTGAAATCAGAATAAATAAGATTTTTTTCATAGCTAGCTTTTTTAAAATGACTGTGTATCACCTCGAACATTTCATCCCTTCCCAAAAATTTGTCCGACGATTCATAAATTTATGAAATAATATGAATAATTTTCACAATACGAACATACTTTTTAACGTTAAAAGTAAAATTTAATATCATGAGAAATCAATACTACTTTACCTTTCTTTTTTTCAGTTGTTTTATTCTATTAAATCAAGTTGTTTTCAGCAATCCGGTAAAGCTACATGAAGCATTAAAAAGCAAAAAAATTACGGGTGTCATTCACGGTAACAGCTCCAGCACACATTATCTGGAACCTGTGGTCTTAGAGTTGGCGAATATCAGTAATGAACCGGTCAGTATCAGCATTGAAGATGGTGATTTGTTTATTCCTGCTGATTCCGGTAAACAAAATATTGTAGTAACCGCCTCGCAACTATTGGTATTACAGCCTAAAGAAAAAAAAGCCGTAAAGGTGAAAGGAATGTGCATTGAACCCAGTGACGGTTCCGGAAATGATGGAACAATTTACACTTTTAAGCCCGTGAATAATGATACCCTGCAAAAGTTATCTCAATTCATTCATCAGAAGGGATACCAGAGCAGCGCTGCACAATATGCTGTCTGGAGTTTAGTGAGCGACAGGGATATCAATTCCATTTATTCATCAGACAGTACGGAAGAAAATGAACTCAAGAAATTCATGGCGTCTCTGACAGGAAAAACATTTACTATAAAATCCAGAAAAGATTATAAAACCAATTACTATGCTCCGCCTAAAGAAAAAGTAGGAGGAAATTTTGAATATAGTTTCACCAAACCACAGGATATACAGATTGCCATGTTTGATAAAAACGGGATTTTAGTTCGTGAACTGTTCAATCAAAAAAAGGTACCGGCAGGCACACA
>JADLAJ010000161.1 GCA_020848255.1 Chitinophagales bacterium | reverse complement strand
GGTATATGATGGTCAGAATAATAAAGAAGCATTAGAGAAGTTAATCGATAAAGGATTAGCTAAATATCCTCAAAATAAAAACCTTCAGATTTATGAATTAAACAGCACTTTAGACGGAGGAGATTCACAAAAAGCGATAGATAAATTTGAGAAAGCTTTTGCCGGCGATCCTAAAAATGCTTCCATCGCTTTTAATCTAGGAGTTTTGTACGATAAATTACAAAATACGGAAAAAACAAAAGAGTATTATGGTAAAGCAATTGCATTGAAATCTGATTATGGTGATGCTTATTTTAATCTGGGAGTTATGTATTTCAACGCAGGTGTGGCAAAAAACAAAGAAATGAATGCTGTAGATGATGCGAAAGATAAAGATGGTAAAATCTACGCAGGATTGAAAGCACAACGCGATGAATTATTTAAACAGGCATTACCTAATTTAGAAAAAGCATACGAAATTGATCCAAAAAATATTGAGTACAAATCAAACCTTAAAAAAGTATACGCCAGTATGAATATGCTGGAAAAAGCAAAAGCATTAGGCGAGTAAATTGACAAGCTCATTACTCTTAATTAAATAAAAAAAGGTCGAACAAATTGTTCGACCTTTTTTTTATTTATACTGTCTGAATCAGGATTAACATTAAGGATGACAGGATTTATTATAATCTGAAAATCTTTTAATCTGATAAATCCAAATTAAGACAAATTAAATTACCAGGTAATCTGCATCTTGAAATTAAATCGTCTGGAAGTAAGATAATTTGGGATTGCCCATAAATTATTCTCGGTGTCTTTGATCCATCTGTAAGAAAGCGTATTTCGGATGCCGATAATATTGAACACCTCAAAGCTTGCCCAGATATTTTCAAACTTACTGCCGAAACTGTTTGGTTTTTTAATAGCTCGTTTTTCTCCATTCAGTAATAAAGCAGAGAACCCAATATCCAGTCTTCTGTACGGTGGCATTTTTAATACATCTTTGTAACGGTCTCTGTCCGGAGGACCAAATGGCAAACCGGTACCAATCACTAAATTAAAATGTACTTTAAAACGTTTGTATTTTTCAATATAATCCTGAAAATAAAAACTTACAAATAAAGATTGATCTGTAGGTCGTCTTATAAATCCTGGATAGTTGGTCAAGGTATCCGTTATTCTGTTGGATGAATACGAAGGGCTGGTGTATACATTTCCTAAACTGTCTTTATAAGAATAATAAAAATCGTTGTTTAAGTTTTCTTTTGTGTTGAGATACGATAACGTAATCCAGGAATCTGCTCCTTTAATCATCTCACCAAATAAGCGTACATCTACTCCTGTAGCATAACCTTTTGCGTTGTTGTCGGCAAAGTAACGGATGCGCACATCCTGAATTTCATATGGATTTACATTACGCAGATATTTATAATAAGCCTCCGCTGTAAATTTAAAATTGCGCTTTTTAATCTTAAAATTATAATCTGCACCCAGCACCACATGATAGGATTGCTGTGCCTTCACATTTCTGTTAATAGAGCCGTCGAAACCGCGTAACTCCCGGTAGAACGGCGGCTGCACATACATCCCGCCGGCTAAACGAAACGTCACATCACTTTTCAGTTTCGGATGATACAACAACTGCACGCGCGGACTCACCAGAAATTCTTTATTAATATTCCAGTAATTATAGCGGATACCTGCTGTCAGAATCAGCTTGGTAGAATCAGTATTGATGATGTTCCAGGTGTCCTGAAAATAGCCGTGTACACGAAATGAATTCAAATCATTTTTGGATTTCAAACTATATGGAAACTCCACACTGGTTCCGCTGTATGGAATAGAATAACCGGAGGAGTCGATTCGCTGCCATTCACTGATTTTGTCATTTATTTTTTCATACTGAAAAGTGGAACCCCATTCCAGTAAATGTTTTTCATTTTCGTTTTTCTTATCCTTAATGACATACTTTCCGATGTGAGAAAAATTGGTCACAATGGCATCCAGCTGATTGCGCTCCCAGTCCTGAAATGTTCCGATACCTAAATTCGCCCGTACATTTCCGAAATTATCACTCGACGGATCTATCTCAATTTCATCTAAAGAATAATAGCTGGTAATGTCAAACGATTCCGATTCACGCATTTTCCAGAAAGAAGACAGGAATTTTAAACTGAGGTTAGTGTTAGGTAGATATTTGTATGAAATACCAATCATGGTATTCTGAAAACGGTCTTTTTCGCCGCCGTCAAAATCCACTAAAAATCTGATTAATTTATCAAAAGTACCGGCACGTGTTTCTTCTGTCACCGGCGTAAATTTGAAATCATTAAAAGAATGATTCACTAAAATTTCTATATCATGTTTGATGCTTGGCTTGATATGAAAATCTGCCTGCGCATCAAAAAAATTAGGATTGTATTCCCCTTTCTTATCTAGACTCCCTAATAAATAACCATTCGATTTATAACGCACCCCAACGAGATAAGTAAACTTTGGATTTTCTTTTGCTGCGTCTTTTTTGGTATAAGCAGCACCTTCCACATGCGCATTTACGCCTAAGATGCTAGCCATAATCGAGCCATGAAATTTGGTCGGTGTTTTGTATTTGATATTTAAGACAGAAGACATTTTATCTCCGTATTTTGATTCAAAGCCACCACCGGAGAACGTTAATTTATCCGTTAAATCGAGGTTGGTAAAACTCAAGCCTTCCTGTTGTCCGCTGGAAACCAGAAAGGGCCGGTAGATTTCAAAATCATTTACATACACTAAATTTTCATCGTAATTACCACCACGAACATTATACTGGCCGCTCAATTCATTATTGGATTGCACGCCTTGTCCCATTGTTTTTACTACTGTTCCCACATCACCGGTAGGGTTGGGGAAGTATTCGGCACTTTTAGCATCCAGTACCGTTTCACCTGCTCTGGTTTTGGTTGCCGTAATTTCAACGGTATCGATTACATTCTCCAGATTAGAAAACTGAATGTCTTTATAGATAGTTGCTTTGTTGGATGCATAAATGACCAGTGTACGTTTTGCATATTCCAGTCCGGAAAACTCAATAACACAGGAATCTTCGTATTCTACTTCCAATGAATAGAAACCTTTATTATTAGAAGTAGTTCCATTACCTGTGCCGGTTTGTATGACAGATGCATTAGCCACCGGATTGTTTTTACTATCCGTTATTTTACCTTTTACTACCAATGTTATTTGTGCATGTACTGTAAAGCTAAAAAACAGGAGTGTAGCAATTATGGAGATTCTTTGCATCATATAGTAAACGAACAAAATCTGATAATATTTTTAATTAAACGCATAGTCACATAGCTAAAATAAGAATTTATTCTTTCTATACTTCTCTTTATTAGCAGGCATAGAATTCTTTGAATTTTACATAGCAAGAAAACTATATATCTATATGTTTAAAATTATTTAGTTTAAAATGTTTTTTAATTGCTGTATTGTTTGAATTGGATTTTCTGAATTGAAAACGGTATTGCCTGCCACTAATACATCCGCACCGTTTTCTATTAACTTTTTAGCATTTTGTAAGGTGACACCTCCGTCAATTTCAATTAATGCTTTTGAATTTTTCTTAAGAATTAAATCTTTTAATCGTGAAATTTTATCGTACGTATTTTCAATAAATTTCTGTCCGCCGAAACCGGGATTCACGCTCATCACGCAAACCAAATCAATATCGGCAATTGTATCTTCTAATAAATTTATGGATGTATGCGGATTAATGGCTACACCGGCTTTCATATCTACAGAATGTATTTTCTGTATGGTGCGGTGCAAATGCTTAGACGCTTCGTAGTGCACGGATAAAATATCGGCACCGGAATTTTTAAAGGTATCAATGTATTTGTCCGGTTCTACAATCATCAGGTGCACATCAAATGTTTTGGCGCTGAGTTTGCGCATGGCCTGTATCAATGGAAAACCAAAGGAGATATTAGGAACAAAAACGCCGTCCATTACATCAATGTGAATGAATTCCGCGACACTGTTGTTCAGCATCTCAAAGTCGGCCTGTAAATTGGCAAAGTTTGCAGATAAAACGGATGGTGCAATGATAGGTTTATTCATCTCCATAAAGATAAGATAAATAATTTATCGATGAACGATAGACAATTAACAATTGTGATTTTGGAAATAATACAAACTGCTCTGTAAATTTCTTGCAGATTGATATCGATATTAATTCAAATAAGATTTCAACTCTTTAGTAATTGCAAAGCGGCGCATTTTACGGATGGCTTTATCTTTTAATTGTCGCACTCGCTCACGGGTGAGGTTCATTTTGATGCCGATTTCATCCAAACTGTAGGATTGATTGAACTCATTTAACCCGAAATAAAATTTCACAATTTCCACTTCTCTTTCCGATAAGGATTGCAATGCATGCTCCAGCTCATCATGCAGCGATTCGTCAATCAGGTTGCTGTCCGGTGTTGCCATAGAACTGTCTGTCATCATATCCAGACTGGTGGTTTCGTCATCGTCACCAATAGGTTGGTCGATAGATAAGTGAAACGTAAGTGTAGCACGCAACACGGCTAATTCATCGGGTTTCATTTCCAGTAATTCCGCCAACTCATCATTGGATGGTTCCCGCTGGTTTTTTTGTTCAAAATCTACGATAGCGCGTTGTATCTTATTGTAAATCGTTGCTTTATTCATCGGCAACCGAACAACACGTGGCTGTTCTATCAATGCCTGTAAAATTGACTGGCGAATCCACCAGACCGCATACGAGATAAATTTAAACCCTTTGGTTTCATCAAATTTGGTAGCGGCTTTTATTAATCCAACATTTCCTTCGTTAATTAAATCATTCAGCGCCAAACCCTGATTCTGGTATTGTTTGGCTACAGAAACCACAAAACGCAGATTCGATTTAATTAAGATTTCCATAGCAGACGAGTCTCCTTCGCGGATTCGTTTGGCAACTAATACTTCTTCCTCTTCCGACATCATCGGGAGTTTGGAAATTTCACTTAAATACTTGTCAATGGAAAAACTGTCACGCGAGGTGATCTTAGTAGTAATTTTTAGTTGTTTCATGTGTACTAGTCTAGTTGGTTAATAATGACACATGCTACATGTAACACAATTCAAAAAATTTAAAAAACGCTTGTTTTTTGTACAAAGATGTCATAAGCAGCATAATAGTTCAATACAATATACGAGACTTGTTAAATAAATGTTACAAAAAGTTAACAGAAAATGCTTAAAAATTAAAAATTAGTTGCAATTATAATAAAAAAAGGCCGGCAAAACTTGCCGACCTTGTAATCTGTTTATGTGTTAAGGATTAAGCCTGTGGTGCATCTTTTTGAAGTAATACTTTTCTGCTTAATTTGAATTTGCCTGTTTTGTTATCGATTTCCAGCAATTTCACTTGTATTTTATCGCCTTCTTTCAGTACACCGTCCAGTGATTCTAATCGGGAGTGAGAGATTTCTGAAATATGCAATAAACCTTGTTTCCCCGGCATGAATTCTACAAATGCACCGTACGGCATAATAGATTTCACTTCTGCTTCGTATACATTTCCAATTTCAGGGATAGCAACAATGGCATTAATTCGTGCCCATGCAGCAGCCATATTATCTTTGTTATTAGATAATACGGTTACTTTACCTATTCCTTTCTCTTTGTTTTCCTCTATTGTAATAACGGTACCCGTTTTTTCCTGAATATCCTGAATGATTTTTCCGCCAGGTCCGATAACCGCACCGATGAATTCTTTAGGTATATTAATACTTTCAGCACGAGGCGTATGTGGTTTTAAATCAGCGCGATATGTTGGCATACAAGCCTCCATAGCAGCTAAAATATGTAAACGACCTCTTTTTGCCTGATCCAATGCTTCAGATAATACTTCGTAAGAAAGACCGTCTACCTTTAAGTCCATTTGCACACCGCAAATACCATCTTTTGTACCGGTTACTTTAAAGTCCATATCGCCTAAATGATCTTCATCACCCAAAATATCAGATAAGATAGCATATTTTCCATCTTCCGCAATCATACCCATTGCAATACCGGATACATGTTTTCTGAATGGAATACCTGCATCCATCAATGCTAATGAACCTGCACAAACGGTAGCCATTGAAGAAGAACCGTTAGATTCCAGAATATCAGATACCACACGAATTGTGTAAGGATTCTCATCTTCAGCCGGCAACATTTGTTTCAATGAACGCATGGCTAAGTTACCATGTCCAACTTCACGACGGGAGGTACCGCGTAACATTTTCACTTCACCCGTAGAAAAAGGAGGGAAATTATAGTGTAACATGAATTTATTGAAGGTCAGATCTTCCGCTTTGTCAATCATCTGCTCATCAGTTTTTGAACCTAATGTAACAGTTGTTAACGATTGAGTTTCACCACGGGTGAATAAAGCAGAACCATGCGGAGATGGCAAAATATCCACTTCCATAATCAAGGGACGAATTTCGTCTGTTTTTCTGCCGTCCAAACGCACTTTTTCATCCAACACTACATTTCTGATAGTGGTTTTTTCTAATTTACTGTAGTATTTGCTGAATAAAGCTTTATTAAATGTAGCTACTTCCTCTTCCGGAATAGCTGCAATAAATTCTTCTTTAATTTGTTTGAAAGCTGCTTTACGTTCGTGTTTGCCGGAAGCTGCTTTAGCGATAGCCGCTATTCTAGCTTCTGCAAACGTTTTAATTTTTTCTTTCAGAACTTCATCTTCTTCAGGAACAGCCACTTCCATTTTAGGTTTGCCGCAAGCTTTTTGTAATTCTAATTGAGCATTACATTGTTTGATGATGATTTCGTGACCTACTTTAATAGCCTCCACTAAATCTGCTTCGCTAGCCTCTTTACCTTCACCTTCTACCATAAGGATATTATCCAGTGTTCCGGCTACGATAATGTTTAGTGATGCACTTTCCGCTTCTTTCGGAGTTGGATTCACCACAAATTTGCCATCTATTTTAGTAACACGAACTTCTGAAATCGGTCCTTCAAATGGAATAGAAGAGATGCTTAATGCCGCTGATGCTGCTAAGCCTACTAATGAATCCGGTTCAACGTTTTCATCAGCAGATATCAAATAAATTAAAACCTGAGTATCATTTTTGAAATTATCCGCAAACATCGGACGAATCGCTCTGTCTACAATACGACAAATCAACACTTCGTAATCACTTGCTCTTCCTTCTCTGCGGTGGAAGCTGCCCGGAATACGACCTGCTGCCGCAAATTTTTCCTGATATTCTACCGTTAAAGGAAAGAAATCGATGCCTTCTTTTGGTTCTTCTGATGCCTGTGCGGTGGCTAATAACATGCAGTTGCCCACGCGAACAACTACGGATCCGTCTGCCTGACGGGCTAATTTACCGGTTTCAATGGTGGCAGTTCTGCCATTTCCAATATCTACCGTTTGAGTATGAATATTAAATTGCATTATAATTTTTTTAAAGTGTATTAAAATGAAAAAGCGAGGCAAAAGCCTCGCTGTATTTGGAGTGGATTATTTACGTAATCCGAGTTTTTCGATAAGTGCTCTGTATTGAATAATATCTTTGTGAGCCAGATATTTCAATAATCTTTTTCTTTGACCTACTAATTTGTATAAAGAACGAGTAGAAGAGAAGTCTTTTCTGTTAGTTTTCAGGTGACCTGAAATGTGGTTGATTCTGTGAGAAATCAAAGCTACCTGAGATTCTACAGATCCTGTGTTAGTGGCAGAACCACCGAATTCTTTAAAAATGTCTTGTTTTTGAGTTGTTGTCATCTTATTGTCGTCTAATATTATCCAATTATTTGGAGCGCAAAGATACAAAATTTCTATGTTACTACAAAATTATTATTGACATTTTGTGGATATCGTAAATCTGGTTTTGATGCACTTCTTTCAATACTTCTACAAATCAAACTTGATACCCTGAGCCAATGGTAAATCAGCACCGTAGTTCACAGAACTGGTTTGGCGTCTCATGTACGCCTTCCAGGCATCAGAACCGGATTCGCGACCGCCGCCGGTTTCTTTTTCGCCACCAAAAGCACCCCCGATTTCAGCACCGGATGTTCCCATATTCACATTGGCAATCCCGCAATCGGAACCTGCTGCTGATAAAAAGGCTTCCATTTCCCGCATATTTTGCGTAACAATGGCGGAGGATAAACCCTGAGGTACGGCATTTTGCAGCGCAATGGCAGCCTCCAGATTATCGTATTTCATCAGGTATAAGATAGGAGCAAAGGTCTCCGTTTGTACAATAGGTAACTGAGAGTCCACTTCTGCAATGCAAGGTTTTACATAACTTCCAGATTCATAATTTTTTATACTTAATACTTCACCTTCTACTATAAATCTTCCACCTTGCTCTTTACATACATTAATCGCATTCTCATACATTCTAACTGCATGATTATCAATAAGTGGACCTACGTGAACACCATCTTCCAATGGATTTCCAATTCTTAATTGTGCATAAGCATTAATTAATTGCTGTTTAAATTGCTCATAAACAGATGAATGTATTATTAATCTTCTAGTGGTGGTACAACGCTGTCCCGTAGTACCGGTGGCACCAAATACGGCACCAACCACTGCTAATTTCAAATCTGCATTCGGGGTTATGATGATGGCATTATTGCCACCCAATTCCAGTAAACTTCTTCCTAAACGACCGGCAACCACTTTACCAACTTCTTTTCCCATTCTTGTAGATCCGGTAGCAGAGACCAAGGGAATACGCTCATCAGCTGCCATCCATTCTCCAACAACCCTGTCGCCATTTATCAGACAAGACAAGCCTTCCGGTAAATTATTAGCTTTTATTACTTTTTCAGCTATTTTCTGACAGGCAATAGCCGTTAGAGGTGTCTTTTCAGATGGTTTCCAGATACAAACATCACCGCAAACCCAGGCCAGCATGGAATTCCATCCCCAAACGGCGGCCGGAAAG
>JADLAJ010000160.1 GCA_020848255.1 Chitinophagales bacterium | reverse complement strand
CCAGTTTAAAATTATTTATCAGATGCCGTTGTTTATCTAATGCGATTTTATCTGAACTCTCAGATGCTATCTGCACATACAAACAAAACCATTTGCTGTTATAGTAGTTTGCTAAACGAGCTGTTTTTCTGATGACGGTTCTTGCAGTATGATCATTGCTACTGATGCATGCCAGAAAACGTTCGTGTTTGAGTGCATTATTTCTTGGTACTTCAATTTCAACTTTGCGTTCTACCTGTGAAGCAACTTCTTTTAAAGCTAATTCGCGCAATTGAAGAATATGCTGCGATTTAAAAAAATTTTTTAATGCTGTTTCAATTTTATCTTGACGATAAATTTTACCTTCTTTTAAACGTGTCACTAACTCATCAGCAGTAAGATCAATGTTTACTACTTCATCTGCCTGCGCTAAAACACTATCCGGAATACGTTCTTTAACATCAACACCGGTAATTTTTTTTACTTCTTCATACAAACTTTCAATATGCTGTATATTCACTGCACTGATGACATTAATACCGGCATCTAAAATATCAAAGACATCTTGCCAACGTTTTTCATTCTTGCTTCCTTCTATGTTGGTATGAGCAAGTTCATCTACAATCACTACTTCTGGTCGCAAACTAATAACAGCTTGTACGTCTAATTCTTCTAATTCTTTTCCTTTATAAAATAATTTTCTTCGTGGAATAATTGGTAATCCTTCCAGTAATACATGAGTCTCAGCGCGATTATGCGTTTCTATGTATCCGACTTTTACATCTATTCCATTTTTTAAAAGAGCATGCGATTCCTGCAGCATCCGGTAGGTTTTACCTACACCGGCGCTCATCCCGATATAAATCTTAAACTTCCCCCGTCTTGATTTTTTTATCAGGTCTAAGAATTGTTCTGCCGATTTTCTTTCCTCTTCCAAACTGTTTATTTAAACGGATGAAATTATAGTATAATATAGCACTGATTTTTCATTTTTATTTCAAATTATCTAAGGCAAGATTTAGTTTCAATACATTTATTTTTTTAGGACCAAATATCCCTGCCAACGGTTTTTCTATATTATCTTTGATGAGTTGTTGTAGTACATCAACAGAAATTTTACGCACTGCAGCAATGCGGTTAACCTGTACTTCTGCGGCTTTTACAGATATATTCGGATCGAGCCCGCTGCCGCTTGCTGTTACTAATTCGGATGGTATCTCTTCTTTCTTTACGCCCGGATTGTGAACTAAAAATGTATCAATTCTTGCCTGCACCTGTGCTAAATAATCAGGATTGCTAGGACCTTTATTACTGCCACCTGAACCAGCCGCATTATAGTTTACTGCTGAAGGACGTGAATTAAAATATTTATCGTCCGTAAAAGATTGTCCAACATTGGTGTAATATTTTTTACCATCTACCGTTATAGATTCCCCTTTTCCTTTATTCGGAGCTAACTGTGCTATACCTAAAATAATCAGCGTATAAATTCCTGAAAAGAATAGCAATGTAAGAATGGTTAATCGTATTGCCTGAAAAATTGTCGTCTTCATATATATTGAGTTTTAAATAAAAAATGAAACTAAAATATCTATTAATTTTATGCCAATAAACGGAATGATAACACCACCAAATCCGTATATCAGTAAATTTCTTCTTAATAATGCAGAAGCACCAATGGGTTTGTAATTAACTCCTCTTAATGCTAGAGGAATCAGTAAGGGAATAATGATGGCATTAAATATTACTGCCGATAAAATGGCACTTTGAGGAGAATGCAAATGCATAATATTTAAACCTTTTAAGGCAGGAATAGATGCTATAAACAAAGCCGGGACAATGGCAAAATATTTTGCCACATCATTTGCAATAGAAAATGTAGTAAGTGTTCCGCGTGTCATCAATAGTTGTTTTCCTATTTCTACTATTTCAATCAGTTTAGTCGGATCATTGTCCAGATCCACCATGTTTCCTGCTTCTTTTGCAGCCTGTGTACCGCTGTTCATCGCAACGCCCACATCTGCCTGTGCCAGTGCCGGTGCATCGTTAGTGCCGTCACCCATCATGGCCACCAGTTTGCCTTGTTGTTGCTCTTTTTTTATGTACCTCATCTTGTCTTCCGGTTTTGCCTCTGCGATGAAATCATCCACACCTGCTTTTTCCGCAATAAACTTGGCAGTTAATGGATTGTCACCGGTAACCATTACGGTTTTGATACCCATTTTTCGTAACCGTTCAAAACGCTCGCTGATACCAGGTTTTATGATGTCTTGCAATTCAATCACGCCAATTACCTTGTCGTTTTCTGATACGACTAAAGGTGTTCCTCCATTACTTGAAATAACAACAACTTGTTTTTGTGTTTCATCAGGGAAACTATTTCCTGCTTTTTCTGATATATTTTTAATTGCATCAAAAGCACCTTTTCTTATTCTTGTATTTTCAAAGTCGATACCGGAGCTTCTTGTTTCTGCAGTGAATTTTATAAATTTTGGATTGGTCAACTGATAGCTTGAAGGATTCACTCCTGACAACTCAATGATAGATTTACCTTCGGGTGTTTCATCTGCCATAGAACTTAATACGGTGCATTTTATGAAATGTGTTGAATCAATTCCATTTGCAGGATAAAAATGGGTAGCTTTTCTGTTTCCAATGGTTATCGTACCTGTTTTATCTAAGAGTAAGACATCAATATCGCCGGCAGTTTCTACCGCCTTTCCTGATTTGGTAATTACGTTTGCACGCAATGCTCTGTCCATTCCTGCAATACCAATAGCTGATAGCAAACCGCCAATAGTGGTAGGTATCAAACACACAAACAATGAAATAAAGGCAGCAATGGTAATAGGAGTATTTGCATAGCTTCCAAAGGGTTGCAGTGTGATACAAACAATAACGAATACTAAGGTAAAACCTGCCAGTAAAATAGTCAATGCAATTTCATTGGGTGTTTTTTGACGGGATGCACCTTCTACCAATGCAATCATCTTATCTAAAAAACTTTCACCAGGTTCGGTAGTTACTACTACTTTTATTTTGTCTGACAAAACTTTTGTGCCACCTGTTACGCTGCTTTTATCTCCCCCTGCTTCACGAATCACCGGTGCGCTTTCGCCGGTAATAGCACTTTCATCAATGGTAGCTAAGCCTTCAATAATTTCCCCATCTGTTGCAATAATATCTCCAGCTTCGCATACAAAAACGTCTCCTTTTTTAAGTTGAGCAGAACTTATGGTTTGTCCGTTTTCTAAACGTGCCGGTGTTTCTTCTCTTGTCTTACGTAAACTGTCTGCCTGTGCTTTTCCTCTTGCTTCTGCAATAGCTTCTGCAAAATTGGCAAACATCAACGTTAGTAATAATACCAAAAAAACGATAAAGTTATACAGAAAGCTTCCCTGTGATTTTTCGCCAATCAAAATCCACAGGCAAACAATGAACATAACAAATGTTC
Organism: Chitinophagales bacterium; assembly: GCA_020848255.1. Taxonomy (GTDB): domain Bacteria; phylum Bacteroidota; class Bacteroidia; order Chitinophagales; family JADIYW01; genus JADJSS01. Next base: position 7,672 of record JADLAJ010000160.1, on the reverse strand, counting down.
CCACTTCTACAGTAAACATTACAGGATTACGAAACAATATCTTCGGATTTAATTTAACGAAGGATTGTTTAATAGCTTCGTTTATCAATTCTTTTTGAAATAAAGAGTTACTTTGAGTCTTCATTTTTATTTTTTTACTTGATTAATATATTTTGAAATGTTCGGCAATAGGGCCTAAGGTTAGTGCTGGAAAAAATGACAACGCCGCGATAATAATAATTACTGCAAATACCATTATACCAAAGGTTAACGTATCTGTTTTCAATGTGCCTGCACTTTCAGGAATATATTTTTTATTCGCTAAAATTCCGGCTATTGCCACAGGACCAATAATTGGTAAAAAACGTGCAAGCAGCATTACAATACCACAGGCAATATTCCAGAAAGGGGTATTGTCTCCTAAACCTTCAAAGCCTGAACCGTTATTTGCAGAAGAGGAAGTAAATTCATACAACATTTCTGAAAAGCCATGATTTCCGGGATTATTCAACCAGCCTGCATATGTATCAGGATGGTGTGCATACAGGAAAGAAGCAATTGCTGTTCCTGTTAAAATTAAGAACGGATGCAGCAATGCAATAATTGTTGCAATTTTCATTTCTCGTGCTTCAATTTTTTTACCTAAAAATTCAGGTGTTCTGCCCACCATCAAACCACTGATAAATACGGCGATGATGATAAATATGTAGAAGTTTAAAAATCCTACCCCCACACCACCGTAAAATGAATTAACCATCATGCCTAACATGGTAAACATGCCTGTTAATGGAGTAAAACTATCGTGCATAGCATTTACTGACCCGTTAGAAGTAACTGTGGTGGTAATGCCCCAGTATGCAGAAGCAGCCGAGCCAAATCGTATCTCTTTGCCTTCCATACTTCCCAATGCCTGATTGATATGCATGTGGTCAATTGCCGGATTTCCTTTCAATTCCAATGCAATACTTGGAATTAAAAAAAACAAAAACCCGAGTGTCATTACACCAAAAATTACCCAAGCTAATTTTTTTCTTTTCAGGACGAAGCCTAAAGCAAAAATCATGGCAATCGGAATTAACAGGATTGAAATGTTTTCAGCCATATTGGTAAGGTAATTTGGGTTCTCTAAGGGATGAGCGGAGTTAACACCAAAATAACCACCCCCGTTTGTACCTAATTGTTTGATAGCAATCATTGCTGCTGCCGGTCCTCTCGATACATTTATAGTATCTCCCTGCATGGAAATAATCTGATCCTTTCCTTTTAATGTCATGGGTGTACCGTTGAACACTAACAGGGTAGCCACCACTATTGAAATTGGTAATAAGATACGTACACAAGATTTCACAAAATAATTATAAAAATTACCCAGTTTATCTGTGGTTTTTTCTTTCATGGCGGTAAATACTACTGCACAGGCAGCCATACCTGCGCCTGCACTGATGAACTGCAATAACATTAAAGTTAATTGACCGAAATAGGACAAGCCTGATTCACCGGAATAATGCTGTAAGTTTGTATTGGTTACGAAACTAATGGTCGTATTAAATGCCAAATCCGGTGACATGGAAGGATTACCATCCGGATTGAACGGCAACCAGCCTATATTCATCAATATAAATAGCGTGAGTAAAAACCAAACTAAGTTAATAGTTAATAGTGCCACCAGATGTTGTTTCCAATTCATTTCCTGTGCAGCATCTATTCCGCTTAGTTTAAAGAATAATTTTTCTAAAGGTTGAAAGAGTTTGTCAAAAATTGTTTTCTCTCCCGTAAATATTTTGCCAATGTATTTTCCAAGTGGAATTGCCAACAATACAGTTAGCACAAACATGGCGACGACTCCTAAAATTTCTGTATTCATTTTATAGTTTTTTTAGTTTAAAATTTTTCAGGTTTAAGCAATACATATAACATATATGCAAAAACAAATAAGGCTACAATAAATAATGGTATCATATTTTTTATTTTAAATGGTTTCAAAAAAATCAATGGATTTGTAAAAAATGCCGAAACCAATAATTCCGGTTGCGATTAAAAGAATGGTAGTCATGACGTTTTATTTAACACACTATGCCAATAAGTATTCCATGCATACCAATAAGTATGTAATGCATTGATTGTAATAAGCTTAAATAGAATTTTAAGAAAACTGAAATAAAAAAGCCTTCCATTTTGGAAGGCTTGTATTTTCATTTTGATAGGGTTCTAGCTAATTTTGTATTCTTCTATCTTGCGATATAAAGTGGTTAAGCCGATGTTGAGCAATTTGGCTGTTTCGGTTTTATTGCCATTGGTATAGTTCAGTACTTTCTGAATATGCAATTTTTCTACACTCGACAAATCGAAGGCTGAAAGCTGTTCAGCAGAATCGATGTTCTTTTTGAAATCTAATGGTAAAGTGTCGATAGTCAGTTCGTTACCTTCTGTTAGTATCACACTTCTTTCAATTACATTTTTTAATTCACGGATATTTCCATTCCATTCCTGATTTTTGAGTGTTTCTAGAAATTCTGCAGAAATCGTATAAACTTGTTTGTTTGTTTTAGCAGCAAAAAATGATGAAAAGTGTTTTGCCAATATTTCTATATCGGCAATTCGTTCACGTAATGAAGGAAGTATGATTTGAAAAACTGACAAACGATAAAATAAATCACTACGAAAAGTGCCTTTTTCAATTTCACTTTTCAAATCTCTGTTGGTCGCTGCAATAATTCTTACATTTATTTTCTTTGGCTTACTTTCACCTACTTTTATTAATTCACCGGATTCTATTACACGCAATAATTTTGCCTGCAAGTCTAAACTCATCTCGCCAACTTCATCTAAAAATATCGTTCCGGTGTTGGCTTCTTCAAACAGTCCTTTTTTGTCTTTTGCGGCACCGGTAAATGCACCTGCGATATGACCAAACATTTCACTTTCCAATAATTCTTTACTGAATGCAGAACAGTTGATGGCTACAAACGGTTTATTCTTACGCATGCTTGCCTGGTGAATAGATTGTGCAAAGACTTCTTTTCCTGTACCTGTTTCACCCAATAGTAAAACTGTGGTGTCAGTTGCTGCAACTTTTTTTGCTAAATCAACAGCAGCTAATATTGGCTTTGATTTGCCTAAAATGTTTTCGAAAGAATATTTTTGTTCAACTTGTTTTTCTAACTGGTTGATTCTTTTGGATAGATTTACTTTTTCTATTGCACGATTGAGCAATGGAATAATTTTATTATTGTCATCACCTTTAGTTATGTAATCAAACGCACCGTTTTTTATTGCCTGCACACCGTCTGCAATATTGCCATACGCAGTCATCAATATAATTTCTATTGCAGGATGTTGTACTTTAATTTCTTTAACTAAGTCAACACCATTACCATCCGGTAATTTCACATCGCACAAAACAATATCAATAGGATAGGTTTCTATTTTCTTTAAACCAGATTTACAAGTGCCTGCTTCTACTACTTCAAAACCTTCTAATCCTATTATCCTTGATAATAAACCTCTAAGTTTTTCTTCATCGTCAATAATTAAAATCATGGAATAAAATTACTAAGTTTAAACGACGAAAAAGCGTTTGGATTAGAAAAATTGATGTTATAATAGAGCAAGTGCCTTTAGTGTATCAGCTAATTCAGCACATAGAACTCGTTAGAAAGGAAGAAAAGATATAAAAACAAATGAAAAAACTTAAAGTTTCATAATCAGATTTTACTTATTTTTACGGCACAACTTATTTTAATGGCTGAAACGCAGGATTACCATATCATAGAGAAGTTCCGGGAAATGGTGGAAAAACGCTATGATTTCATTGAACTGAAACAACGTTTTGATTTACCGTCCTCTATTACAGAAGATGTCATTGATGAAATTGAAAATTATTTCTTAAGTACTATTTACCCGCCAGCTCAGGAACGCAAAGAACTGGAAGAAGCCTTCAAAGACTTAGCGGATTACGTAAAACAGCCGCGTAAAATGTGGAACCTTTTCGGTGATATGGCGCGTGCATTGTTCAAGTTCGGCAGGCATTTCATGGTGGCTTTAAAAGCCGGTATGGATTCGCTGGATTCCTTTATGGGGGCAAAGAATTTTGAAGCACATATGGCCGAAATTGCCAATAAAAACGGCATTTTACCGCCCATGAGCGATGAGGATTTTGAAGATACAATGTATCAATTGCCACGCGAAGACATTGAAAAATTCATTCATGACGTAAAGAGTTTGTTTGGCGCAATGGTAAATACTACCCTGCTTGCAAAAACGCTGGATATTTTAGACCATGTAATCCATACCATGGAAAAGAAACCGGATGTGTTTCCGCAAAAGGAAATAGATGGTATAAAACTGGGCAAAGTATTATTGCAAAAAGGATACGATTTGTTTTCCAAATATGATGAGGAGACTAAAAAACACATTGTTGATTTCATTTATAAAAATGAGATGTGGTATATTGATTATGTGTACAAGAAGAAGGAAGAGAAGTAATATCTCCTGTCATTTTAATTAAGAAACTTTCACACTTACTTTTTCAGTATTTTTGTACTTTTGATAGTTATTATGGCGCGTAAAATAATTTATACGGACGATGCTCCGGAACCCATTGGTCCTTATTCTCAGGCGGTATACATTAATGGCATGTTGTTTGTTTCCGGACAAATCCCATTGGATCCGTTTTCCGGAACTATGATTAAAGATGGTATTGCGGAAGAAACACAACAAGTAATGGAAAATTTAAACGCAATATTGCTGGCTGCCGAAATGGATTTTTCCAATGTGGTGAAATGCTCCATTTTTTTAACAGACATGCACGATTTCCCGAAAGTGAATGAAGTGTATGGAAAATATTTTAAAAACAATCCTCCGGCAAGAGAAACAGTAGAAGTAAGTGTGCTGCCAAAAAATGCAAATGTGGAAATATCTTGTATCGCCGTTCGTTAAAATTTTATCACGCTAATCATTTATAAAATCAATATTATGTTAAAGAAAATTGCGTTTATTTTATCCTTTGTTTGTTTGCTAAATAATTTTTCGAAAGCCCAAAATGATGCTATTTGCAAAGCAGCAACAGACAGTATGAATGCTCAGTTTAAAAGAGGCGAGTTTGGGTGTTATTTACAGTCAAAGACTAATACAAATCTTTATAACTATATAAAAATCAACAAAGACGTATATAAAAAAACAATGGTTAGAATGTCTTCCATTAATAAAGACACTTCTAAAATAGCTGCTAAAAAGATTTTGAATGAATACTATCAGGATAAAGCAGACAAAACACAACCTTTAGATACCAGTAACGAATACAAAAAATGTTATAATAAGGCTTTTCAGCCAAAATTAGATTCTGTTTTCAAGTGCGATTTTTTTAGAAAAGCTGATTCCATTCTGCGCGTTTATGATAAACAGGGAAAAGGTTATGGAAATGTAGAATTTCCCGGTGGTCCAAGTGCTCTTCAGAAATTTTTAAATAAAAATGTAGTTTTACCTAAAGATGCCAAGCCTAGTGATTCTGATAAAATGATTCGGGTTTATTATTCATTTTATGTAGATACAAAAGGGGATATTTCAGAAATTAATTTAATGAAATCTAACTGTAAAGAATGTGAAAGCATTGTATTGGAAGCTATTCATAAATTACCTCCGTTTTTACCTGCGACAGATGCCGGAAAACCCAAAAAAGTAAAATATATTTTTCCGTACACAAAAACATACACAAAACCGAAAGAATAATATTTATTTATGCTTTTGCGGTATTGCGATGGAAGCAATTACAGAGCTTGCTAAAATCAATAGTATGGTTCCGAGCGAATACAACACCGGTATTTTATAAATATCCACGATACACATCTTTATTCCTACAAAGATTAAGATGGCTGATAATCCGTATTTCAAAAATCTGAAATATTTGGTGATATCCGCTAAAGCAAAATACAAAGAACGCAGCCCCAGAATAGCAAAAACATTTGAGGTATACACTATAAATGTATCATTCGATATCGCCAGAATTGCCGGTATAGAATCTACGGCAAAAATAAGATCGGTAAATTCAATCAGTAATAATACTATAAACAAAGGTGTGGCGAAATTTTTTAAACCGTCTTTTACAAAAAACTTATCTCCATGTAATTCTGTCGTTACCGGCATGAATTTTTTAAATAACCTTACCAATGGATTTTTGTCCGGCTCCAGCGGTTTTTCATCCTGCACCAGCATCTTAATACCCGTAAAAATTAAAAATGCGCCAAACACATAAATGATCCAGTGAAATTTAGTTATGAGCGCAACTCCCGTAAAAATAAAGAACGCACGCATCAGCAAAGCTCCCAATATTCCATAAAACAATACTTTATGCTGGTATTTCGTTGGAATATTAAAATAAGAGAACACCATGATAAACACAAATATATTATCGACGCTCAAAGATTTCTCGATGACATATCCCGTTAAAAATTCAACACCCCTTTGTTTTCCGAAAAAATAAAAAATACCACACGCAAATATCAAGGCCATTATAATCCAGATACCCGTCCATATAAGAGATTCTTTGATTTTTACCGTGTGGGTGTTCTTATGAAATACTCCTAAATCCAATGCCAGCATCAGTAAAACAAAAGCATTGAATCCAATCCAGAACCAAATATTTACATCCATTTTTTAGTTTTTAACAGCACTATAAATAGCGAGAAGCCGAGTTTGGGAAACGCCGGCTTCTCTTACACACACTAATTATGAGAAAATTGAGGTATCCTATTTTTTAATAGTAATACTATTATCTATAACATCATTACTATTCTTTTAGTTCCATCATTTTATATTTTTTTTGTTAATTTTTCGATTGCTGTCCTGCAAGCAGATAAACAGACATTCGGTATTTCATTAGTTTTGACTCTAATTCATTCATTTTTAAACGGGTTTCCAGCACTTTGTTTTGTCGGCTGTTAATAAGAAATAAGCTGCTCTCCCCGTTTTCAAATCTCGTGTTTTCTCCTTTCAGTAAGGTTTCGTACGCCAGAAACGTTTCATTATATAATCTCAGATTTTCTTTCAGAGCCACCAAATCGTTGTAGTAGGTTTTAACTTTTACATTCAGTTCATTCTGCACAACAACTTTGTCTATCTGTGTTGATTCTATTTTAATTTTCGCCTGCTTGTATTCTCCTCTGGCCTCTCTGAACATCAAAGGCATTTTAAAATCAACACCTATTTTATAGTTATTGAGTAATAAATTGTCGCCAACATTATAAAAAGGATTATAGCTTTTATTTATAAAATTATAGTTGACATTCAAGGTGGGTAAGAGGTTCTGAAATTTTAGCTTTCGTTCTATTTCCAGATTTTTAAGTTTTATATCAAAAGCGTTTAATTTCGGGTGGTTTAAGACCAGTAATTCAAGGTCATTCAACGATGGTAGAGTTATCGAATCCAATAAATAACGGGTGTTGTAAATAAGCGGAGTTATGTTGTCTTTTATAAATACCGCCTGATCGTTTTCGTCCCACAAAAACAAACTCAGTTCGATGGCAGATTTTACCCAGTTGTAATATGATTTTTGAGTTTCGTATTCCAGCAGTTTATACTGTGCAAATGCTTCAACCGTATCAATTGCTGGTCGTTCACCCACTTCAAACATTCTTTTAGTGAATTGCAAACGGTTATAACTAACTTCCTTAGCCTGTATGTTATAAAAGTACTCCTG
>JADLAJ010000159.1 GCA_020848255.1 Chitinophagales bacterium | reverse complement strand
AAAATTGGCAAGATTACCCGTGGAGAAATATTTTACCGTCGGGTCTTCTGTGAGTTTTGTGCCATCTAAATAATAGACAAATCTGCAGCCATCGGCACAATCACCCTGAATGGCGCCAAATATGATGTACTCCGGTTGCACGAATGCTTCTTTTTTGCAGGAAAAGAAGAGCACAGAAATTAATATGATCCAGATTGTACGCATCGTTTACTCAAGCAAATTAATATTTATTTTTGTAATTTTCTTAACGTTGTCTACTTTAATAGTCCTGATAAATTCATATTGTTCCACCCAACCCTCAGGTAAACTGACTACATATTTCATTTTATCGTTAATCATGAACAAGTCATCTTTTTCAAAGAAATCATCTTTCAGTTTTTTGCCGCCCAATTTCTCTACGATTTCCTTAATATTGGTTTTTGCTTTATCCTTATCAATAGTTTGTTTAATGGAAATATAAGCCTTTTCTTCAGCAGTATTTACACTGTCCAGCCTAATCGCCAGATTTGCAGGAAACGGATCTCCTCCGAAAGCGTTGGGTAAAGTTGTTTCAAAATAATAGGGATTGTTCTTAAAGAATTCCAACCCGTATAAATAATGATATGTATTTACATACTTATTGAAGATATTCTCAATGCCTTGTTTTGTTTGGTATAATTCCTTTAGCTGCTTAAATATTCTGACCATGTCACTATTCTTTTTCTCTCCTTTGATAGCTTCATCAAACGCATAGCCGAATGCCTTACTCAGTTTTTCCCAGTTTTCAATTTGCTGAAAAGTACCGGACTCACTGGTAGAATACAGTAGTTTCATATTACCGTATTTTTTGGAAAGTTTTTCGTTGATTTTTTTCAGAACGGCATTATCCTTATCTGTGGAAGAGTTTCCCAGGTATTCCCATTCTATCAGGTATCTCTTTGAAGTTTCTTCTTTGACTGAAAACAGAATGGTATCGATATCCGTTTTTTCTTCTTTAAGTGTATCATGTTTGTATGTAACAGACTGCTCAGTAATTTCAAATCTTTTAATGTCTCCTTTTTTCCAGTAGGATACCAGTGTTGCACTGGTGTCAGTATATCTGTTCTGTGCATGAGCGCCCCAAAGGCTTATTGATAAAAATATAAAAAAGATTTTTTTCATATTAATAATTCGGATTTTGTTTAAATTTTCTGGCAAGCGTACTCAAGGCATCCTGAACTACTTTAGTATTTATTTGATTAATGATAAAACCGGTATACGGAATATACGGTTCAAATTCTATGATGTAATCCAGTCGTGTTTTATTGGGAGACAACTCAATGAAATTCATTTTACCGATATGGTTTTTCAGTGGACTGCCCAGTGTGATTTTATATTCCAGGTATTTGGTTTCAATGTACTGTGTTACTGTTTCCTGAAAAAACACGGGAAAGCTGATGATTAAGCGGGTCGATCCTACATCGTTACAGTTGGCCGGATTGGGCGAATCGATTATTCGTTTTATAAACCCCGGATAAATTTCACTCAGGCGATTATGGTCGCTGAAGAAGGCAAACACATTCTTCACCGGCGCATCAAATTCCTGCAGGAAGTGCAGTTTTTGTTTTTCATTATCTGTGCGTATGCCAAGCATTAGTTGTATTTGGAAGCTAATTTTTTTAATCCATTTTTAATGGTGGTCTCCAACAGGAATTTAACTACAGGATCTATGATACCAATCTTACTTTCAATATCTATGGTGTAATATAATAAAGTTTTTCCTGCAGACGGAGATGAGAACTCGAGCCTTCCCAAATGATAATTGATTGGAGCGTTGCTGCTTATCTGATATTCAATCAGATTCGGTGCTTCAAAAACCGTTACCGTTTCCTGCAACAATTCAATTCCCATGCCTATACTTCTTACAGAACCCAGGCCGTTCGGGTTTGCACCGTCCGCATCTTTAATACGTTTTATCTGAGCACCCAAAATACTGCTCAGGTTATTGTGATCACACAGGTAATCAAAAATTTCTTTTTGCGGTGCATTAAATGCCTGGGAAATGGAGATGTGTTGCATGTTTTTTTTATAAAAATACAACTTTTAATCTTTTTTAATGGTTATTAGTCTATAGGATTTGTATATTTAAATTTCAATTCATTTAAACGAATATTATTCACTTAATAAAAAATAGAAGTATGTCATTAAGATTAGGCGACGAAGCTCCGAACTTCACAGCAGACACCACCGCAGGAACTATCAATTTTCACGAATGGCTGGGTAACAGCTGGGGTGTTTTATTTTCGCATCCCGCAGATTTTACACCGGTATGTACCACAGAATTAGGATATACGGCCAAACTGAAAGATGAATTTGCCAAACGCAATGTAAAAGTGCTGGCATTAAGTGTGGATGGTATCAAATCGCATCATGAATGGATAAAAGATATTGAGGAAACGCAGCACGTTGCTGTAAACTTTCCCATCATTGCAGATCCTGACAAGAAAGTAGCGGAGTTGTATGATATGATGCACCCGAATGCTTCCGAGAAGTTTACGGTGAGAAGTGTGTTTGTGATTGGCCCGGATAAGAAAATAAAACTGACCATCACCTATCCTGCATCTACCGGCAGAAATTTCAATGAAATTTTACGGGTGATTGATTCCCTGCAGCTGACGGCAAACTATAGCGTGGCAACACCGGTGAACTGGCAGGAAGGAGAGGATGTGGTGATTGCTCCGGCAATTTCGGATGCAGACGCGGAAGTGAAATTTCCGAAAGGATTTAAGCGCATTAAACCTTACCTGAGATTAACTCCTCAGCCGAATAAATAATAGCAGCTACAAAATAAATCGAAAAGGTCAACCGAAAGATTGACCTTTTTTTATTTATACTTTCTGAAGTTTTTCCAACTCTGCAATCCATTTTCTCGTAATCCACAACGGAATAATGCCGAACAGCCCGAAACTGCAATCGATGATGCGCCAGATAAACGGAATGCTGCGAATAGGGCCACAGATGAAGGCTAAAGGAATTACCATGAGGCAGGCAATCATACCGAACTCAATTACCCAGATATTGCGCACCGGGTCACGCAAAGGACCAATGAATGCGGTGCCTATGACGATATGTGCAAAGGCCAGCCAGTCGGTGCCGTAAAAAATGAACGGATAATTTT
>JADLAJ010000158.1 GCA_020848255.1 Chitinophagales bacterium | reverse complement strand
TATTGCAACGATTGTAGAAAGAGTGTGATAATATTTATTAATTAATGTAGTTTTTTTTGTATGAATAAGATTTTTTTATTGATAGTAATTTGCGTTAGTATAAAAATTGGATATGCACAGAAAATTTTATATGGATTTGATGTGTCAAAATCATATGGTGCAAGGACTTCACCAACGAAAATGGTTTCTCTCACAAATAAAAGCGTTTTTTGCGAAGTGCAAATAAATTTTGGAGGTGATGAGATGTTGTTTACTCAGTTTTGTGGTAAATATGATCCGTTTATTGATAATACAAAAAGATACACTAAAGGGATATCAGATATAAAAAAACTTTTTGGTAATCCAATAAATGTATATACAGATAAAGAATTTACAAAAAAAACGGAATCTGTTTGGTTTTGGAAGGTATTGTTGAATAAAAAATATTATGTAATTCATTATTTTTTAGTTGGAGAATTGCATCTTCACATAAACAAATATTCAAATCAAGAGGAAGCGAATAGAAAGATTTCAGATATACTTTTGAGTGAGACATTGTATAATAAAAAGTATTTTGTAAATTTTAGTGAGAATAATCTTTAATGATCTATTGGTAAGTGGTTTTTGTTTTTTTATTGATAATATTTATAGGTATGATTCTTAAAAGCAATATTTATACCCTCTTTGATGATTTATGGCCAGGTATGTTGTATATGCAACAGCATAAAGTTAATTGTATTAATCAATATTCATCGATAAACAACTATTTTTTAAAGTATTCAGATGATCATAATAAATTGCTAAAGGGATTATGTACGTTAGATGGAGTTGGTTTGACAATTGCAAGTGGATTAATATGGTCAGTATATCCAGAAGAAAGGGTTCCGTTTGATAAATATACATTTACATATGCATTATTCAAAAGGATTATAAGAACAGAAGAAATTTCTAATGATTATGTGGGAAACTCACTTAGAGTTAAAGAATATTGTAATTCCTTTGTAAAGAAAAAATATACTATTGAATCTTTTGTGAGAGAGGCAATGATTAAAATGGAAGGTAAATTTCTTTATGAACCAAGGTAGGAGGATGTTTCTCACCGCAGAGTTTCTCGTAGAGGACTCTGCGGTGAGAAAAGCATTGAATAAAAATATAACTGAGCAAGGAGAGTGTAAATGAGATTATAATTTATGAGTAAAACAATTTATAAAGTGAGAATGCATGGGGTTGGTCAGCTTAATGGTCCAGTTAACATAGACAAAACTATTGAAGTAGATCAGTCAATGGTTGGGAAATTTTCGAGTAATAAACGGGATGAAGTTATTTTAAGTGTCATAAATACTCATTATCCTTCTGTTAAGGTCAATCCAAAACAAATTGGAATTACAATTACTCAAGGAGATTCTAGAAATTATAAGACAAAGTCAAAAAATGAGATTAGTAATAGAAAGTCAGAATCTTCATCTTTTTTATTTTTACCATTTAAAATTATTTGGTTCTTAATAAAGCTGCCGTTTAAAATATTGGATTGGGTTGGAAAAGTTTAATAAAAATGGAAGAAATCTATAGTGTAAAAGATAATCATCATGTAGAACTTAATTCAATCTTTGAAGATGAGGATTCTTTTGGGCATTTTGATTTTTACAAACTTAGATACCAATCAGTTGATAAAATTCATATGAATAGTTTGCTTTTTATCGGTATGAATCCATCAAATTTAGATAATAAAATACAAGATTCAGATTTCTATAATCTTAGCCAAGATAACAATGTATACAAAAAATTCTTTTCTAAGTTCGAAGATATATCGGAGTATGTCAAATTGAAATGGTCTCATTTAGACCTATTGTTTTTTAGAAATACAAATCAAAATGATATTGATTGTATTTTGCATAAAGACACTAAAAATGGATTGGATTTTATTTGTAAACAACTTGATGTTTCAAAGAAAATACTTGAAAATATCCGACCTAAGATTATAGTTGTTTCAAATGCTAAGGCTAGATTTTTTTTAGGTTTAGAGAAGTCTAAAAATAAAAAAGGTGCAGAAATACATGGTTGGATGGGATATGATTTTAAATTTGATGACACAATTGGAACTTACAGAATAACAAACAAAAACTCAAATTTGCAAAATACTCCTGTTTTTTTCACTAGTATGTTATCAGGACAGGCAGCATTAGATAAGGGTTCATTTGAAAGATTAAAATGGCATATAAAATTTGTAAATGATAATAAATGCGTTTTTCCAGCATCGTCTCTCTTATAGTACTTTGCGTCAAGCAAAAAAGAATATAACGCTGCTTCGTAAAATCTAAATACTAATTACTAAATACTAAATACAACAATAATATGTTCCACTACACAAAAGACAACGACAACATCGTCACCGTTACGATGGATATGCAGGGCCGAAGTGCCAATGTCATCAACGAAGAGTTTGGTAAACGCTGGCTCGAAATGATAGAGCGCCTGGAAAAGGAAAAGGCGGAAATCGCAGGGGTGGTTTTAACTTCCGCAAAATCCACTTTCTTCGCAGGTGCGGATATTGACAATCTGTACAAGCAAACCAACGCGCAGGAAATTTTCGATATGTGCGAAGGACTGAAAAAGCAATTGCGCCGACTGGAAACATTAGGAAAACCGGTCGTTGCAGCCCTCAACGGTGCAGCCCTTGGCGGCGGCCTGGAGATTGCCCTCGCGTGTCATTATCGCATCGCGCTGAATAATCCGAAAGCACAGTTCGGCTTGCCGGAAGTGGGTTTAGGTTTGTTGCCGGGCGGCGGCGGTATCGTGCGTTTAACCCGCATGATTGGTCTGCAACCTGCATTGCCACTGCTCACCGAAGGTAAACGTCTGAAAGTAAAAGACGCGCTGAGCAATGGACTTATCAATGAAATTGCGGAAACGCCGGAAGATATGATCGCGAAAGCAAAAGCATGGATTAAAGCGAATCCGAAAGCCATCAATCCTTGGGATGACAAAGGCTTTAAATTCCCGGGTGGCGACGCGAAAAATCCGAAAGTAGCCAGCATGATTCCGATTGTACCGGCTATGACAAAGAAAAAAACGCATGGCAATTATCCTGCGGTGGAAGCCATCATCAACACAGCCGTGGAAGGCTCTGTAGTGGATTTTGAAACGGCGTGCAGAATTGAGTCTCGCTACTTCACATCACTGGCAGTTGGTCAGGTTTCCAAAAATATGATTACCGCGTTCTGGTACAACCTGAATGCCATCAATGCGGGTGGGTCCAGACCGAAAGGATTTGATAAATACACTACGAAAAAAGTAGGTGTACTCGGTGCCGGTATGATGGGCGCCGGAATCGCGTATGTGTCGGCATTGTCCGGTATGGAAGTGGTGCTGAAAGATGTGTCCGTAGAAGCTGCGGAAAAGGGAAAATCCTATTCCGAAGGACTGCTGAAAAAGAGCGTGTCTAAAGGCAAAATGACCAAAGAAAAAGCGGAAGACATACTGTCGAGAATCAAGGCTACCGATAAACCGGAATTTGAAGGCTGCGACCTCATCATCGAAGCAGTGTTTGAAGACAGAGCGCTGAAAGCCAAAGTGACACAGGAAGCGGAAGCGGCCATGTTGCCGGAAGGAACCTTTGCGTCCAACACATCCACGCTGCCGATTACAGGCCTTGCGGAAGCATCTGCACGTCCGAAGCAATTCATCGGTCTGCACTTCTTCTCGCCGGTAGATAAAATGCCACTGGTAGAAATCATCTGCGGAAAAGAAACCGACGATGCCACCTTGGCGAAAGCATTCGACTATGTATTGCAAATCAAGAAAACGCCGATTGTGGTGAACGACAGTCGCGGTTTCTATACCTCCCGAGTATTCTCTACATATGTGATGGAAGGCATCGCGATGCTGGGCGAAGGTCAACATCCGAAATCCATTGAAAATGCGGGACTGAAAGCAGGTATGCCGGTGGGACCATTAGCATTGACGGATGAAGTGAGCATGAAGCTGATGGATCATATCCGCAAACAAACGGAGAAAGATCTGGCGGCAGAAGGCAAAACTGCACCGCACCATCCTGGTTTCGCCGTGTGCGAGAAATTGCTGGCGGTGAACCGTCCGGGCAAAGCGGCAGGTGCAGGCTTCTACGAATATCCGCAGGGAGGCACCAAATATCTGTGGCCGGAACTGACCAATATGTTCCCGCAACAAACGCCGTTAGAACAGCAGGAAATGATTGACCGTATGCTGATTGTACAGGCACTCGACACGGTACGTTGTCTGGAAGAAGGCGTACTGCGCTCCGTGGCGGACGCCAACATCGGTTCCATCTTCGGCTGGGGTTTCTCTCCGTTCAATGGCGGTACGCTGCAATATATCAACGGCGCCGGACTGAAAAACGTGATAGAGAAAGCCAAAACGCTGGAAGCCAAATACGGCGAACGTTTTGCCGTGCCGAAACTGCTGCAGGACAAAGCCGATAAAGGCGAGTTGTTTGTAGATTAATCTCCTGCCACGATGTTCGTGGCTGGATTATGGGATAAGTAAAAAGACCGGACAAGATGTTCGGTCTTTTTTTATTAAATTTATACGAATGAAAAATAAAAAAGTCGAAGCATTAATTTATTTCCTACTGGCTGTTTTACTGGTAGGCTTAGCCTGTTTTTTGTATGTGGAGTTTGAGCCTGCAGGAAATACTGCTGAGTTTTCCATTCTTAATACATTAAGTTGGATAGGACAGCGAACAGGAAAGATGCCGATTGTATTTGGGGTGCTTTTTGTTGCTGTTTATTACTTTTTCAAAAGCATACAAACGCAGCGAAGAAATAATAGTTGATTTATACACTTGTTATTAAGTGCTGCTCAATACCGACAGTTTGTGTGTTTTTTTGTAAAGTATCTTAACCTGATACGGTCAATTTTAAATCAACATATTTTGTAATTCCGTTTGTTTTAAACTTGTTTATTAAGTATCAGTTTTTAAAATCGTAAACGATATGCTTATTTTTTCAGAATAAGATAGTCGCAAAAAAGTATCTTTAGGTTTATGAAAAGCCGTACACTGTTAATTCTAATTGCCTTTTTTTTATTGGGCTTTTCTTCATCCGGTTCATTGGATACAGTGTTGGAAAATGCATATCGCCATGAAATAGATACGGATTTTGAAGCGGCTTCCAAAGTCTTGGAAAGCTATAAAAAGTCTGTCCACAGCTCTTCTCCGGAAGTAATAGTTATAGATAATTATTTAGCCTATTACAGCTATTTGAATAGTGGCAGCAAGGATATCAAAATGCTGGATGCCGCTTTGCAGAAAATGCAGGCACTATCTGATAGAAATGCGCATGAGAGTAATTTATTAGTGAAGCTTTATGCGGCAAAATATTTACATACAGCCTACAACGGCGGCACCTGGAATGAATCACTGGCAATAGCGATGGAAGGGTATTCGCTGAAGGATTTTGAACAGGCCATGACTGAAACAAAGACGGATTATTTGTACGACTTAGGATATTTATATGACAAAGCAGGTAACTCTTTTGAAGGTATTAAGTTCTTTAAGAAATCATTGGATTTGTATGTCAAGCAATTTGGTGAAGTCAATAATGAAGTAGCGTTGAATTATAATAATCTGGCTTTTGCATACACGAATGTATATAATCAGAGAAATACGATAGCCTACTATGAGAAGGCCGCCGGAATTTGGGAGCAAGTGTACGAGCATGCTATTGATAAAAAAGGCTATTTAATAACAGTGTATAATAATCTTACCTACCAATACATAAAATACGGCGATTATGAAAAGGCTAAATGGGCAAATGATAAATTGAAATACCATTTTTTTAAAAAATTCAATACATCAGAGAAATCAGACAGTGAACAGTATTTAAAGCATAAACTAACTTACATTCTGAATAATGTCAGAATTCACTTAATCTCCAATGAGCCCGAAAAAGCGGAGAAACTGGTGGAAGAGATTTTAAAGGATAAAAATATACCATTCTCACTTAAAGAGAATTTGCGTTATCTGATTGGAAGCATTCAGGAGATTGCAAACTATTATTACGAAGAAAAAAAGTTTACGGAAGTTATTGCTGTATGTAGCAGGGCGATAGCAATTGCAAAGCAATACAATAATCAGGATTTTTTACAGGATTTGAATACCCAAATTGCTTTAGCGTATGCAGCCATTCAGCAACCCGAAAAAGCCTTGCATTATATTGAACTTGCTCAGGGAAATACAGTAGCTACTAATTTTACTTTCAATAAGTATAATA